>NZ_JANIAG010000139.1:0-15377 GCF_028682155.1 Pseudomonas sp. 39004 | reverse complement strand
TTTCGTCTCGGCTGTAGAGCATGCCGATCGGCCGGGTACGCGCTCAATCGCCTTCGCCGAGGACCCGTTCCATATCAGCTACTTCCTGTGCTGCCTGGCCATCCGCCGTAAGCGGCCAATCATCGGCGAATTGTTCGATTCGTTGACCAATCACTGATTCAAGCGCTCAACGCCAGCGCGCTACCGTGCTAGGCGGGCTTCGCTCATCGCTTTTTCACTCAAGGAGCAATGTCATGAACTATCAGCAACCCAAGCAACTGCAGGCCGTGATTCTCGATTGGGCCGGCACCGTGGTGGACTTTGGCTCATTTGCACCGACCCAGATCTTCGTTGAAGCCTTCGCCGAGTTCGGCGTGCAAGTCAGCCTGGAAGAAGCCCGCGGCCCAATGGGCATGGGCAAGTGGGACCATATCCGCACGCTGTGCGACCTGCCGACCATCGCCGAGCGCTATCGGCTGGCGTTCGGCCGCACGCCCACCGACAACGATGTGACCGCCATCTACGAACGCTTCATGCCATTGCAGATCGAGAAAATCGCCGAGCACTCGGCGTTGATCCCGGGGGCTCTGGAGGCCATCGAGCAATTGCGCGCAAAGCACCTGAAAATCGGCTCATGCTCCGGCTATCCGGCAGTGGTAATGGATAAAGTGGTGGCGCTGGCCAGGACCAAAGGCTACGTGGCCGATCATGTGGTCGCTACCGATGAGGTGCCGAACGGGCGCCCCTATCCGGCGCAATCCTTGGCCAACGTCATTGCCTTGGGGATCAGTGACGTGGCCGCATGCGTCAAGGTCGACGACACCTGGCCCGGGATCCTCGAAGGCCGCAGTGCTGGAATGTGGACGGTTGCCCTGACCTGCTCGGGCAATGCGCTTGGCCTGACATACGAACAGTACAAGGCACTGCCGGAGGCAGAACTTGAGCAGGCGCGCACGCGCATTGGCCAGATATTCGAGGGCGCACGGCCGCACTACCTGATCGATACCATTGCCGAGTTGCCGGGAGTGATCGCCGATATCGAAGCGCGACTGCAGCAAGGTGAGATGCCCCAGAGCGTCTGACGCTAAGCATCGTCGATGTCTTCCTGTCGAACGTGAACCTTGCAACGATCATTACCCGAAGTGTCCGCTACTGGCCTGATCACATTGCCGTGGCGGACTGCCAGGCGCGCCTGACCTACGCCGAGTTCGCCCAAGGCAACCTCGGCCCCGGCCGCCCTGGCTACGGCTACCGTTGGTGATCATGAAGCTGTCAGCCGCATTTGTTCGGGTTTCTTACATCAAGAGGAAAATTTCTCACCCGCGTCTACTCTCTCTAAGCGATATGAAACCCTAGCTGGCAGTTGCCGAACCGGTACAGCGCATTGTTCAAAAGGAGCTGGCAATGACTGTGTTCGTAGAAGCTTTCAACAACCCAGGCCGCACTACCTCGGTGACTTCTGGTTCGATCATTACATCCTGATTGCTCCCCTGGCGCAGGTTGCGTCAAGCAGGACATCGAGCCATCGGTGTCCTGCTCTTTTCAAAGTGAGGAGTCAGGGACTATGACCACGACGAATCGTATGGATCACACCAAATGGTGGATGCCTGCAACGCTTATTCTGTTGTTTGCTCACAGCGCCAACGTGTCAGCCGGAGGCATCTTCATTTATGAAGCCGGCCAGGAAAGTAACGGCCTGGCCAATGCTGGCTCGGCTGCGCTCGCCACCGACCCCAGTGTGTTGATGACCAACCCCGCAGGCATCGCCCTGCTGCCCGGCACGCAGATCAGCGCCAACGCCCAGGTCATCTTGGGCGACCTGCGCTACTCACGTAACAGCAGCAACCAGTTCGATGGCAACGAGGGCGGTAACGCTCTGTAGTACCTGCCCGGCGCCAGCTTGTTCATCAGCCACCAGCTCGATGACCGCTCGGCCATCGGGTTCGGCATGTACGGTAACTTCGGCTTGGCGCTGGACTACGACGATGACTGGGCCGGGCGCTACTTCACCCAGGAATCGGCGGTGATTGGCGTCTCGTTCCAACCTACCTTTGCTTACAAGTTTACCGATGACCTTACCGTCGGCATCGGCCCACGCATGATGCTCGGCTATTACCGCACCGAGATGGCCATCAACAACAGCCTGCTAGGGTTGCTCGAGCGCCCCGACGGCCAGCTTGAATACAAGGACACCGCAAGTTCCACACTATTGCTTGATCAAATCACTGGGCTTCCAGCTCTGGTCGAAAAATGTCATCACCATTCCCGGGCTGTCTGAATAGGCAGAGGTGAAGAACGTCACTCGCTGCTCAAGATTGGTAAACGTGCCTCGAGGCTGAAGTCGTCGTCGAGGTAGAGGGCATGGGCGAGCGGGGGTGCAGGCGAGCAGTCCGCCTGCGATGAGGATGCGCACGGTCATTCGATGCTTTCCAATTATTGTTGTTAGGCACGGTGAAGCGGGTGTGGCTTTCGCGGGCAAACCCGCCCCACAGGGATTTGTGTTGCGCCTGTGGGAGCGGGTTTAACCGCGAAGCAGTCAGCGCTGGTAGATCTGCTTGCCAGCGAACCAGGTCTGCAGCACCTGGGTGTCACGCAGCGTCTCGGGGGCGACGCTGAGCACGTCGCGGTCGAGGACGATTATGTCGGCCTGCTTGCCGACCTTCAGCGAGCCGATCTGCTGCTCCAGGCGCATGGCGCGGGCGGCATTGAGGGTGTAGGCCTGGAACATGGTTTCCCGGTCGATTGCCTCGTCAGCATTCAGGACACCTTTGGGGCCCTTGCGGCTCACTGCCTGGTAGATCGCCTTCCACGGCTCTGGCGTGGTGATCGGCCAGTCGCTGGCTCCGGCGATGGTCGCACCGGCTTTGTACAGTGAATGGGCCGGGTAGCTGTGGGCGAAGGCATGCTCGTCAACATACGGCTTGACCAGGTCGAGGTTGGTCTCGTCGGCACTGGCCCAGTACAACTGCATCGAAGCGATCACATCGAGCTGCTTGAAGCGCGGATAGTCCTGATCGCTGACAATCTGCAAGTGGGTGATCGAATGGGGTACGCCGCTGTGACGTGCGCGCCGAGCCTGTTCAACGCCGTTGAGTGCCTCGCGCACGGCGCGATCTCCGATGGCATGCACGTGCACCAGCCAGCCACGCGCGTCGGCGGCATCGACCAGTTCACCGAAGTGCTTCGGGTCCAGCAGCAGTTCGCCGCGTTGGCCTGAGTTCTTGTAGGGCTCGAGCATCGCCGCGCTCTGCGCCGGCATTTCGGCGACGCCGTCGGCGAAGACCTTGATGCCGGGCAGTGTGAGGTTGCGCACGCCGAGGAACTGCTGGCGCACCTTGCCCAGCTCGTTCAGGTCGGCGGGGCGGGCCTTGGAGTCGGCCATCAGCAGCGCGGCGACGTGGGCCGTCAGCTCGCCCCGCTCGGAGAGGTCCTTGTACACCGGTAGCACGCCCAGCGAGTCGCTCTTCACATCCGAGCCGGGCAGCTCATTGGCGAGTGGGTCCATCCAGCCGGTGATGCCAAGCTGCCTGGAATAGTCCAGGGCCATGCGCCCGGCAGTCATCAGGGTGTCATGGGACAGCGGCGGCAGCAGGTCGGTCACTGGGTAGTAGCTGGCGTCGGCCAGAAACCCGTTGGGCGTGCCGTCCACATGCTGGCCAATGGTGCTGCGTGCTTCGGCAGGCAGTGCCGCGATGGTCTTGGCATCGATCTTGGCGCGCTTGAGCAGGGCCTGGTTGGCCCAACCGGTATGCATATCATTGGCGGCCAGAAGGATCGGCTGTACGGCCCATTCGCCCTGGTTGAAGCGTTGCTCCAGGGCTGGGATGTCATCCCAGTAGGTCCCCGGCACGCCACCGACGACCAAAAACTCGCCACGTACGGCCTTGCCATCTTTGCGCCACTGGCGCAGGCGTTGTTCAAGTTCATCGAGCGGGATCTGCTCGCCCATCAGGTTGGCCAGCTCCAGCTGCAGGCCGCCCTTGATGGCATGGGAGTGAGAATCGAGCATGCCCGGCATCAGCACCTTGCCGCCCAGGTCGATGACCCGCGTTCCGTCGGCCTTCAGGCGCAGCACGGCCTGGTCCGAGCCCACGGCGACGATCTTCTCACCCTCGACCGCCACCGCTTGCTGCAGCGGCTGGCCTGGCTCGGCGGTGTAGACCTTGGCGTTGTGAAAGATCACGTCCACTGCCGCGAAGCTGTGCTGGGAGGTGCAGGCCAGGCCCGCGCTGATCGCCATTTGCAGGAGGTGCTTCATTCGGTGCCTCGTTCTTGTTGTGATTGCGCCGCAGCCTAACCAACGCGCACGGCCGGTTAAATGCGACGGCAGGCACAACTTTTTTCGCAATCAGGAAAAAATCCCTGGCTTAAGATTGCCTTGATGCAAACCATCGGCCGCTTTACGCCTATTCAAATCCCTGCCATTTGCGGGCTAGATGAAAAGGTGTGGATGCTCGCGCGTTCCCTTCATTGCCTCGCTTGTGCCGAACAGGAAGAAACCATGGACAAAATGACGGCCCTGACCATTTTCGTCGCCGCCGCCGAACACGGCAGCTTCAGCCGTGCGGCCGATCAGTTGGGCAAGACGCCTTCGGCGGTCACCAAGGCCGTCGCCCATCTGGAGGGCGAGCTTGGCGTGCGCCTGTTCGAGCGCACCACCCGGCGCATGGCCCTGACCGAGGCCGGGACGGTATACCTTGAGGGCGCGCGTCAGGCCTTGATGCACCTGCAACTGGTGACCGAAGAGGTCGAGCAGTTGCAGCATGAGCTGCGTGGCACCTTGCGTATCACCGCACCACCTTCGTTCGGCCCAGCGTTTCTCAATCAGGTGTGCTTTCGCTTCATGCGCGAACACCCGCAGGTGCGTCTGGAGGTGAATCTCAACGACGCCAATGAAGACCTGATCGACGGTGGCTACGACCTGTCGCTGCGCGACGGCCCCACCGACCAGCCCGAACTGATCGCCCAGCCGTTGATCGAGAACCGCGTAGTTCTCTGCGCAAGCCCCGACTACCTGGCCCGGCGTGGCGAGGCCATCACCCTGGAAAATTACGCCCAGTACGACTGGCTGCTGCTGCGCCACCCCTTGCTAAACCGCAGCTTCTGGTGGGTCGAGCACGAGGGCCAGACCCTGCGCGTACGCCAGCCCACGCCCCGGCTGGTGAGCGACAATTTCGACTTCTTACTGTCCTGCCTGCTTGATGGCCATGGCCTGCAGTTCGTGCCCACCTGGTGCGCCGCGCCCTATCTGGCCAGCGGGCTGTTGGTGGAAGTGCTACCAGACTACTGGCGGGCGTTGAGTGCCTTCGGGCCCTGGGTGCACGTGCTGTATCTGCCCCATCGGCGCAACACGCGCAAGGTGCAGGCCTTCATCGCCTTGTTGCACGAGCAACTGCGCAACCAGGGGCTCTAATCGGGCTGCGCGGCGCAATTGTTCCGCTCAGGCACAAAAGTTGTGCGGGTTGTGGCGATGATCGGCCGGGGACGGCTCGCTAGGCTAGCGGTGATTGCCTGAACACAGCGGCCTCTTCGTGCCCGGTCCATTGCCCTGTCACTCTCACGGGAGGTGCATGCCACAGGGGGGACGAGGCGGCCTCTTCTTTCCAAAACAGCAACGATGCCCCGAGCCTGCTGTACCAGGAGTTGCCCCGTAGTGAAGATTTATACCCTAGCCACCGATATACGCACGTCCGCCGAGCGGGGTCGCCAGATCGGCGAGCGCTTCGCCGAGCAGATCCGTCACACCACCGCCCTCTACCTGGGCTTCTTCCCGCGGGTCGGAGTGCCCTTGCGCGAGGCGCAGCGTATCGGCGAGAACAGCCTGGCAGCCCTTGAGGCCTGGAGCCCGAACCTGGCGGCCGAGGTAGCCGGTTTCGCCAGCGGCGCCGAGCTGCCATTGTGGCAATTGGCAAGCCTGAACGCCCGCACGGAGGTTCTGGCCGCACGCACCCGCCACAGCGAGTGCTCCACCACCGTGCATGCTCCCCGTGGCCCGCGCGCGCCGCAAACCTTGCAGACCTGGGACTGGCACGACAGCCTCTGCCCGCACGGGCTGATGCTGGCGCTGCACACCGAGCGCGGGATGCACGTCAAACTGTTCTGCGAATTCGGCATGCTTGCCAAGCTAGGTGTCAACAGCGCAGGCCTGGGCCTGCACTTCAACATCCTGCACCACGCCAGCGACAACGACAGCGGCGGCGTGCCGGTCCATGCCATTGCCCGTCGCCTGCTGGAAGAAGCAAGCAGCGTCGATGAGGCCATCGAGCTTGCACGTTCGGCGCGGGTCAGTGCCTCTACCGTGCTGACCGTGTTCTCCCGCCAGGACAGCAGCCCGCGTGCGGTCAGCATCGAGCTGAGCCCCGAGCGCACGGCGCTGGTGCTACCGCGCGAAGACGGCTGGCTGCTGCATACCAACCACTTCCTCGACCCGCACCTGAGCCAGGGGGAGCAGGTGGCCGACCGCGCCGACACTCAAAGCCGCCTGGGTCATCTGGAACAGGTGATCGGCCAGATGGACAGCGCCGACCTGCGTGCCCGCGCCGAAGCCATGTGCGGTGCGCAAGGCGACAGTGCGCCGATTTGCTTTCAGCCCGACATGTCCATGCCCGACACCGAGCGCTGGGAGACCCTGCTGAGCGTGGGCATCGACACTGAGCGTTGCCTGTTGGAATACGTGGCGGGCACACCGCTGCAACTGGCCAAGGCCGGCTTCGAACGTTTCTGAGCCCACCCGGTGCCGCCTGCCTCGGGGGCACCCGCTGAACGAGAACAACAACAATGTATGCGGATCATCCCCACTCGATGTTTTCCCGCTCCGCCTTCCGGACCTTCTGTGTGTCTGGTATGGGCACGGCGCTGGAATTCTACGACTTCATCATCTACGGCACCGCCGCCGCGCTGGTGTTTCCTCAGGTGTTCTTCCCCCAGATGGACCACCTGACGGCCACCCTGGTGGCGTTCAGCGCCTTTGGCGCGGGCTTCTTCGCCCGGCCATTGGGCGGGCTGGTGTTCGGTCACTTCGGCGACCGTATCGGCCGGCAGAAAGTGCTGGTCGCGACCTTGCTGCTCATGGGGCTGAGCACCTTCCTCATCGGTTGCTTGCCAACCCACGCCAATATCGGTGTGGCTGCGCCGATCCTGCTGGTGGTGCTGCGCCTGGTCCAGGGCTTCGCCGCGGGCGGGGAGTGGGGCGGTGCCGCGCTGTTCGGTATCGAATCCGCACCGCCGGGCAGGCGAGGGCTATGGGGTAGCTTCACGAGCATGGGCATTGGAGTTGGCGGCATCTTCGGTGCGGCGGTCTTCGCCATCGTCAGTGCCGCCTTCGACGACAACCTGGTGGACTTTGCTTGGCGCATCCCATTCTGGCTCGGTGGCACCTTGGTGCTGGTCGGCCTGTACGCCCGCCTCAAATCACCGGCACCCGTTGCCATCCCAGAGGTCAAGCCGCTACGCGCGCCACTAACCGAGGCCCTGCGCCAGCGCCCACGGCAGCTGCTGTTGTGCACCGGTATCGCCTTCGGCTACTGCACCATTGCCTACATTGGCAGCACGTTCTTCCTGACGTACGCCACCCAGATGGGTTTTGGCAGCACCGAGGCTCTGATGTTCGATCTGACGTTGTCGATCGCTATCGTGTTTTCCGCACCTCTATTCGGCTACCTGTCCGACCGCCTGGGCCGGCGTTCGGTGTTGACGTTCGGTTCCGTGGTTATGGCGCTGGGGTTGTTTGCCTTCTTCGAGCTGGTCGGCATGAAGAGCTTTGGCATTGCGCTGTTCGCCTACAGCCTGACTGGCCTGCTGATGGGCGCGACTCAAGGGCCGATCCCAGCGTTTCTGGGCGAGCAGTTCCCACGCAGCATGCGCTACTCGGGGATCTCGGCCAGTTACCAGGTCGGCGCGGCGCTGGGTGGGGGTACCGCATCGAGTATCGCTACGGCGATCCTTATCCTGACTGACCACAACCCGCTAGGTGTGGCGTTGTATGGAGTAGGGGCGCTGACATTGGTCGCAGTGTGCTCGTTGAAGCTACGTGAGACATCGTGCTTGAGCATGGCGGAAATCGATGAGGCACCTGATGGGGTTGCGGGTGGAGGCGAAGTTGCTGCAGCGCTAATGGGCATTGGCGGCAAAAAATAGAAGTCGTTGCACATTGCGGCTTTCGGTTGAACCGCCGAGGTTCGAATTGCGACGGATACAAGTCGGCTACTTTCCAATAATTGGCTTTTGTGAGCAGCACCTGTGGGTTGATAGCGGTCAGTCGCGAGGGACTGCTATCGACCCATGGCTGACATTCAAGGCACAGGGCTGATTAGGGAGTTTGTTTGCTTCTTCACATCAAAATACGCCAGCAAGCACTGTCAAGCCTTCCATAAGGCTACCTCTGGGGCCTGCTCATTGCTTT
Organism: Pseudomonas sp. 39004; assembly: GCF_028682155.1. Lineage (NCBI taxonomy): Bacteria > Pseudomonadati > Pseudomonadota > Gammaproteobacteria > Pseudomonadales > Pseudomonadaceae > Pseudomonas > Pseudomonas sp. 39004. Next base: position 6,997 of record NZ_JANIAG010000139.1, on the reverse strand, counting down.
CGCACAACCAGTGCATGCGTCAATGCAAACAAGAGAAGCTGGTTGGGAGCCACCTGAGCGCGCAAGATTACCGTGCTGACGCGAGAAGAGCGGGTCATCTTCTGGGCATCTTTCAACACAGGAGTGACGATGAAAGAGCACAATTATGCTGTCACCATCAATTGGATAGGCAACACCGGTGAGGGTACTGCCAGCTACACGGCTTATCAGAGAGACTTCACTGTCGAGTCGCCAGGAAAAGCGTCTATCCCTGGTTCCGCCGACCCTGCTTTTCGTGGTAATCCCGAATGCTGGAACCCTGAAGACATGTTGCTGGCATCGATCTCGGCCTGCCACAAGCTCTGGTATCTTCATCTCTGCGCCGTTAACAACGTGTGCGTGCTGGAATACGTCGACCACCCGGTGGGCCTTATGATCGAAGGCAATGGCCAGCGCAAGGGCCATTTCAAGGAAGCTGAGCTAAGACCTCAGATCATCATTAGTAGTCAATCAGATAGAGATCTTGCAATGCGCTTGCATGACGATGCTCACCACGAGTGTTTCATTGCCAACTCGGTCAACTTCCCTATCAACTGTAGGGCTGTTATCAACTATCGAAACTAATCCCTCAAAGGCTCTAGCGTCGGTATCGGCCCGGACATCTAAATGTCTGCATGGGGTTGTAATGCGACGGTCATACCTCGACCGACCCGACCCGACCCGAAGCGGACGTGGACGTGGACGATTCGGTCTGCGCTTTTCTCAAAGGTACTAGCTTCCCACTTCATGCAAGCTCAGTTTGCTGCCAGCGTGGTGCAGCACGTTAAGCACTGTTCAACCCTGTCCGTGCAGACCAGTTGCAAAGGGTCGATATTAGCGTCGATGAATAGCAGGAGAGAAGCTAGCCAATCCATCTCATGCAGACGTAGGCTGGTAACATTCATTGGTCAGCGATAATATCGGGCCGTTGCTCACTTCGACAGCTAAGGCTAGGATGCCAATGACCAAAACGATCTCTCACACTGATGTCGAGGCCCTGCTAAGCAAGGCGCAAGAGGTCACGCTGACACTGACCGAATTATCGGTTTACTGCCGGAATCTGGGCCTGCGCCCAGCCAATTTGATGAATGCTCTCTCGGTCGAAGTTTCCCGACGATTCGTCCTTGGTGAAATGTCGTATGAGACTGGCGATGTCATCATGAACAGTCTGTTCAGTGCCATTATAGACCTGAGTATGGATGAGGACATGCCACAGCCGGCATTTGACATCTATTTAGCATTTGACGAGGGGGAGTATCAACACCGAGGAGATTCGGCGCACATAGCACCGTCTGAGCGATACACCCGACCGCACTTGTTGGAGATCTTGCGAGGACTGGACGACACCGAATGATCAATGTAGCGTCAACTGCTGCGCAAGTGCACACTCACGCTCGCATAGAGTGTGGGCCGGCGGTTTTGGCCGAGAGTCGTAGTCACGCAATGACCACTATGGGGCCAAAGCGGTCACTCGCGCACGGCCTTGACGTCGCATCCACTGTTCCAATCGAGCGCGCTGTAGCCCGCGTATGCCCCGGTATGCAGTTCGGTTCCCATGTGTATTCCTTTGAGAATCCGCGATGACGCAGGTGGCATGAACCAACGTCTCTATCACATACGCGCAGCTTACAGGCCTGCGTGTAGCCGCGCTTGCCGGCGATGAGCCGTCCAACGGACCCGACATCTGATCAGGTTTTCGCTTTGGATTGATCGCGGTCACTCGTGATTATCAGCTTTCGACTAGAAGCAGTCCTTCAAAGAGGATAACTGACAGCCGAAAACCGCCGCTACAGAGTACTCAGTAGCGGTCTTTACCAAATCATGATCAGATTCTCTGGCCCGTGGAGCACCATTGCTTCAGGCCCTGCCCAGGCGTCAGGGTGCACATTGACATAGAGAGTGCCTCTATCTAAGACCAATACAATAACGTCGGCCGTTTCGTCTGCACGTATGTCTTTAAGCGCACAGCCGCTGAGATCGGAAAAGATTACGCCTTCAAACCGACAAGGGTTGTATACAGACAACACGGACCCGTCCACAAATACTAGCTGGAAGTAGTCATCGACTTTTAGAGCGTCACTGATTGATAAATACCCCACTGCGGACAACCATCCCTTGATGGAGGAGCAGGGCGTCTGCTTAACCATCAAGCGCCGCCTCGACAATGCTCTGGACTCGGGCCATCGTTATACCAACGTGTTGCTCTACAGAAAGGGGGTGAACTGTATGATCAAACAAGATAAGCGGACGCTCACCCCAAGGCATGGTTTGAACTTGAATTTCAAGACCCAACGTTGATGGCTCGTAGGGCAAATTGCTCTGCAGCCACCCGCAGTACGGCGGTTCGGCTTCCCTCCCATCACGTTCCCAAAGCTCACACATTCGAAGAAAATTTCTTTCGCTCAAGGAGACCCATGCCAACCAGGCAAATGGGCCGGCACCGTCGGTTACGGGGATGAGGATACGGCCTAGGACGAAGAAATGCCTGCCATCAATCACGCATTGATCAGATGACAATTCGCCTCGTTCACCTCGCTCAGTCTCTGGTATTGAGTACCAGAGGTCTGGCGCGCTCGGGCCGAAGCACATCGGCAACTCATCGTGCGGCTTGCCGCATCTGTTACATATAAAACCGTTCACAGTGACTTCCATGTTTGGATAGAGCCTAACGGGTGAAGACCGCGCCAGAGCATTATTCATGCATGCTCGCAAGCCTACACCGCTAAACCCGGTACGTGTACAGATTTAAGTTCCGCCGTCATCGAATAACTATTGCGTCAGGGGCGGCCTTGGCCGATGCCCCTTACGCTACCCGGCGATGACTATTGGTAATCGGTGGCGTTCCCCCACAGATACCGGCAAGTGTCGCTCCACTCGAATGACTGGCACGAAGAAACGCTCGAAGATCAGGTGCTTCTGCACGTTCCCAGGCCATTCCTCCAATCACGACTACAACGTCCGGTTTCCAGTCCAGGCATTGTTGCAAACTGCTATCGACAGTTACCGCCAATCCACCCTGGGAGCGAAACTGCCCCGTAGCAGGCGCGAAAAACCCGACGTCGATCCCGTAAAACGGGGACGCAGTTCCAGCAATGAAAGCGTATTCCCAGTCCGCAAAACCGGGTGTCAGTATCAATCCCACACGTGCCATAAGTCAGAATCCTCCATGAATGCCAATAACCCAACCTGATGGTCACCCAATTACTAAAGGTTGGTGGCCACCCCATCACGCTCCAGGCTGGGCCGCGCTACTGGCTCGAATCACCGGATAATGGCCCAGAAGGGTGGGGCTTTCGCTTTGCTGTGACGCTGTTGTTCCCGCGCTGATAAATCCCGCACATGCTACCGGTGCTGCAGCATGGGTTAAGCCGTTTGGAAGCGGATCGGCGCCGCCTGGAGAGCTAAATCACAGGTGGAGTGCCGACCCGTTCAGTACAGTGCCATCTACCGAAGGCACTCGCACACGCAATGCAATCAGCAACGCGGCCAGCAGCATCAGCACGGCCGCCGCCACGAATACGCCTGCGCTGCCACCGAGGCTGAACATTGCCCCGCCCGCGGCTGCGCCTGTGGCGATGGCCGACTGTACAGACGCTACCACCATGCCCCCGGCGCTTTCCGCCTGGTCAGGGACCGCGCTGGCGACCCAGTTCGACCACGCCACCGGCACACCCCCAAAGGCCAGGCCCCAGACCGCCAGCAGTACGGCTTGCCCTGGCACCGACGCCGGCAACAGGACCAGCGCCAGTGCCGCAACGCCCACCAGCGCGGGCATCAACACCAGGGTGGCCAACGGGTGACGAGTCAGCATCCACCCGGCCACCAATGTGCCGACAAAGTTCGCCACACCAAAACCCAGCAACATCAGCGACAGCCCCTGCGGGCCAATGCCGCTCGTACTTTCGAGGAATGGCCGAATATACGTGAACATCGCAAAGTGGCCGCTGTGCACCAGCACACAACCGAACATCCCCATAGCGATGCCTGGGCGCTGCAACACTTCAAGCACCGTGCGCAGGCGTGCCGGCCGACGTGGCGCAAGGCTCGGCAGTGTGAGTGACTGGAAAGCCAAGGTCACCACCCCCACCGCCGCCGCTGCAAAGAACGCGCTGCGCCAGCCATATAGCCCGCCCAGATAACTACCCAGCGGGACCGCAACCACCGTCCCGATGGCGATGCCGCTGAAAATGATCGAGAGCGCGCGCGGCAACAAAGCCCCCGGCACCAAGCGCATCGCCACCGCCGCCGCCATGCTCCAAAACCCGCCAAGTGCGATGCCCAGCAAGATACGCATCAACAACAGCACCGCGAAACTGGAGGAAACGGCGACCAACAGATTGGAAGCGATCATCAACGTGGAAAAACCCAGCAACACCCAGCGGCGATCGATACTGCGAGTCAGGCCTGGCACCAACAGGCCGGCGAACAGCGCCACCACGGCTGTCACCGTTACCGCTTGGCCAGCCAGCGCTTCGGACACCCCCAGCTCGGTCGCCATCGGCGTCAACAGGCTGGCCGGAAGGTACTCAGCGGTCAGCAAGCCAAACACGCCCATGGCCAACGACAATACGGCCATCCACGCGGGGGTTGCAGGTTCTGCATCCGGCCCGGCGCCGGGACGGCTGTCGGGTACGGCATTGCATACAAGGTCAGTCATTGCATGGATCTCCCAATCTTCAATTGCGACCCGTAGTCTAGGCGCGAGAATCCGGATGATCTATGATCAAAAAACTCAATTTTTTGACTGAAACACCTGAGCAATGTCGACAGATCAATTTGCCCTTTCTTCCGACCTCATCAACGAGCTGTTGCGCGGCATGCGCCTGCGCGGTGTCGAGTACCGGCGTATCCAGGCGGGCCCGGCCTTCGGCTTGGGCTTCGCTGCCAAACCCGGGCATGCCTGGTTCCACTTCCTGGCGGTCGGCAACGCGGTGCTGCGTATGGAAGACGGGACAACGTATGCGCTGTGCGCCGGTAACGCCGTCTTCATCTCCCATGGCGCGGCCCATCAATTGCTCTCGCATACGCACGTGCCCGTGCAGGACATCGATCTTCTGGGCGGCGAGCCTCTGGGCGACACCGTCAGCGCGGTTGCCACCGGAACCGATGCCGGCCCCATGCCGACCACGCTTTTGTTCAGTGGATGCATGGAGTTCGAATTGGGCAGCCTCCATGGCCTTGGCAAGCTGATGCCGGGCCTGATGCTGATTGATGCCGGCGGCCAGCGTTACCCCGGGCTGGTGCCTATTCTCACCACCATGGAGCGAGAGGTCAGCGCCGCACGCATCGGCTTCGCCGGCATCCTCGCGCGATTGGCCGACGTGGTCGCCGCCATGGTCGTTCGTGGTTGGGTCGAGTGCGCCTGCGGCAACGCCTCCGGCCTGGTTGCCGCCCTGCGCGATCCGCGGCTGGCAGGTGCACTTCTGGCGCTGCATCAACAACCGGGCCGCGACTGGACCGTCGAGCAGTTGGCGGAGCAATGCAATACGTCCCGCTCGGTCTTTGCGGAGCGTTTTCAATTGACGATTGGCATGACCCCGCTGCGCTACGTCACCGAAGTACGAATGCGGCTTGCCAGCCAGTGGCTGACGCTGGAAAGGGTGCCGATTGAAGAGGTCGCGCAGCGTTTGGGCTATACGTCTCAGGCGGCGTTCAGTCGGGCGTTCAAGCGTGTTACGGGTAAGACGCCTGGGTCGAGTCGCAGGTTGAGGCAGTCCGCTGCCACCTGAAACTGAGTGGAATTAGTGGGGGGCATAATGGGCGGCGTTGGGTCGAAAAGCCGCCTTCCACGAACGGCAGCTTTCGACCCTGAGCGGACGGTAATGGCGTTGCGTTCGGAGTGGGCCGGGAGGTGTTCGTCATGACATTTCTGGCGCTTACCAGATCGAGCGCCGCCCGCGCGGCGCATCGCGGATAAATCCGCTCCTACATTTGTTGCAACGCGCCGTTTCAGTCAGGCCTTAGTTGTTCGCCTAGGCGCATGGCTAACGGCCGGTGGGGCGGCGGCAGCGCCAGCCGAGAAATCGTATCGTACCAACAAGGCTGGCAACTATGGCCTATCAGGGCATGGCACGTTGCAACAAATGTAGGAGCGGATTTATCCGCGATGCGCCGCGCGGGCGGCGCTCGATCTGACAGACGTTGAAAATATCAAAGCTGACACCTCTATGCCCAACACCTACCGTCCGCTCAGGGTCGATAGCGGCCCGTCATGCACGCCAATCGGCCCGCAAAATACCGTAATCGACACGCGCGGACTCAAGGGCTTGTTCCAATGACAACAGACAAGGCTATAGATTATCTACTGACATTAACAAGCGTTGCTGCCTCTCTGAGCGGTGCTGAGCGCTGTTAGTCTCACTTCACCAACCAACCACCCATCCACGCCTCACTCAGGAGGATGTATGTCAGTAGAAAAAGTAGCAATAGTCACTGCCGGTGGTAGCGGCATGGGAGCGGCAGCAGCACGTAGACTGGCTGCCGACGGCTTCAAGGTCGGTATTCTTTCTTCCTCTGGCAAGGGGGAGGCCCTGGCGCAAGCGTTAGGCGGTATCGGCGTAACCGGCAGTAATCAGTCAAACGAAGATCTGCAGCGCCTCGTCGATGCAGTCATTCAGAAATGGGGCCGTATCGATGTGTTGGTTAACAGCGCCGGCCATGGCCCGCGGGCACCGATCCTTGAGATCAGCGACGATGACTGGCACCTGGGCATGGAGACCTACCTGCTCAACGTCATTCGTCCTACGCGATTGGTGACGCCGTACATGCAGCGCCAGAACGGCGGTGCAATAATCAACATTTCTACTGCATGGGTGTTCGAACCCAGCGAACTCTTCCCTACCTCGGCAGTTTTCCGTGCCGGTTTGGCGTCGTTCAGCAAAATCTTTGCTGACAAGTACGCCGCTGACAACATTCGCATTAATAACGTGCTGCCGGGTTGGATCGACAGTCTCCCTGCTACCGAGCAGCGTCGAGAAGG
>NZ_JANIAG010000138.1:0-15380 GCF_028682155.1 Pseudomonas sp. 39004 | reverse complement strand
ACCGCCGATGATCTCATGGGCGCCAGAAGGGTTGCGGCGAACACTGGGGCAAACACCTCACTCCTCACCCGGCTTCACCACCACCGTACAGGTCGTCCCCGCCGCCAGCAAAAACCCTTCTGGCACTTCATCAATGTGAATCCGCACAGGCACCCGCTGCGCCAGCCGCACCCAGTTGAACGTCGGGTTCACATCAGCGATCAGCTCACGGCTCTGCGGGTTGTCGCGGTCATAGATACCGCGCGCGATGCTCTCCACATGGCCGGTGATGCGCTCGCCGCTCATCATCTGCAACTCGGCCCGATCACCTACCTTTACATGCGGCAGCTTGGTCTCTTCGAAAAAGCCGTAGACCCAGAATGAGTGCTCATCGACCACCGCCATCACCGCCTCACCGGTGCGCGCATAGTCGCCCTTGTGAATGTTCAGGTTGGTCACGTAGCCATCCACCGTGGCCACGATATGCGTGCGCTTGAGGTTCAACTCGGCCGCCGCCAACTCGGCCAGGGCCTGTTGATAATCCGCCTGGGCCGAGTTGGCGATGTTGCTGGCGTCGTCGCGGTTTTCCTTGGAGATCACCAGGTTGTCCATGTCGGCCCGGCGCTTGGCATTGACCTTGCGCATCTCCCAGGTGGCCTTGCGCGAGGCGACCAAGGCCTTGGCCTGGTCGACGGCCAGCTGATAGTGCTCAGGGTCGATCTGGATCAGCAGGTCGCCCTTCTTCACCCGCTGGTTGTCCTTGACCGGCACGCCCACCACATAGCCCGGCACGTCAGCGGCGACGTTGATGATGTCGGCACGCACCCGGCCGTCGCGGGTCCATGGCGTGGTCATGTAGTGCAGCCACAACTGGCGGCCGATCGCCACGGCAGCCACCAGCACCAGCAGGGTGGCGATCAGGCTGAAGAACTTTTTCATCGAAGGTTTCTCACCAGTAGACAGACAGCGCCAGGGCGCCGAAAAGGCAGACGAACAGGCTCAGGCGCAGCAGCGCCGGGTGCCAGAAGAAGCGGTAGCCGTCATGGCTGGCGATGAAGCGGTCCAGGCCCCAGGCCAGGCCCAGGGCGAACAGGAACATCAGGGTCATGGTGGGCATGTACACGCCATGGAAGGCGATCTCACGGGGCATGATTTCACGGGGCATAATGCAATCCTTTCGCCGGTGCCAGCGGCGACTGAGGGTCCAGCAGGGAGGAACGGATGAAATGCAGGTAGCTTTGCGCGCGGCGCAGCACCGAGGTGTCGAAGTGCCGGGCGAACGGCTCATCGGTGGCCTGCACGCGGCTGATGGCATGGTCCACCGCCACCAGGGCACGCTCGTGGTTGCTGGCGCTGGGCTGCAGGAACAAGCGCGCCAGCGCCCGGCCCATGACGCGAATGGCCTGACGCCACGGCTGGGATTCGGCATACGCCGGATGGATCGGCGCGCGGGCCTGCTCCTTGCGCAGTTCGATGATGGCGTGGCCGACTTCCAGCACGGTGAACATCCATCCCATCAGCTCGCTCTGCACCTGCGGCTTGCCGGCCGCCAGGCCATAAGCCTGGTGCAGCAGGTCGCGGGTGCGGCTCTCGAAGGCCGAGCCCAGGCCTCGCAAGCGGCCGCTGATGGCGAACAGCACCTGCTCGCGCAGCTCCTGCTCCAGCCGGCTCCACAGCCAGCGGCTGTTGGGCGGCAGGATGATCGCCCCGGCTGCGGCGCAGACGAACATGCCGATGACCATGCCGATGTAATCGTTGATGAAGGTGTAGGGGTCGTAGACGGTCAGGTTGTTCGGCACCGAACCGATGGCGAAAAACACCAGCAAACCGATGCCGTAACCGGCATAGGCAGGCCGCGACGAGAGGAACGCCCCGAGCACGAAGACCGGCGCCAGGACCATGCACAGCAGCGGGAAGCCGTCGATCCAGGGGAATACGAAGAACGTCTCGAAGAAGCCGACAAAGGCCCCGATCGCCGTGCCGCAGGCCATCTGGAACGACATGCGCTTGGGGTTCGGCGAAGCCGCCGACAGGCCCACGGTGACCGTGGCGATCAGCGTCATCATGCCGCCGCTGGGCCAGTCGCTGAGCAACCAGTAGCTGCCCAGCAGCAACAGCACCGCCGAAGCGCGCACGCCGGCCGCCAGTGACACCAGCCAGCTGGTCTGCGCCACATACGGCTCGTCCCACTGCTCACGCTGATGCTTGTGCGCGGCCAGCGAGGCATGGGTCTCGGCATAGCTGTACATCTCGTCGACGAAGCGGTAGAGCAGCTCGAAGGCGGTATGGAAGTCGAGCAGGTCGGACTCGCTGGGGTCGGTCTGCTGGTACTCGGTGCGCAGCCCACGCACCTGGGCTTGCAGGCCCTCTTTGTAGGCGGCCAGCTCCAACGTCAGGCGCAACGCGTCCGAGTCGGTCAAGGCGCGGCCCACGTAGGGTTCAAGCAACGCGACCAAGGTGTTCAGGCCCGGCTCGATGGCGCTGACGATCTGCAATGGGCCACGTGCGCGCAGGCGTTCGAGCAACCGGTGCAGGGCGTTGAAGCGCGTGGTGATGGCCATGAATTCGCTGTTCATGCGCACCAGCCGGCCAGAGCGCCTGCGCATGTGCGGGTCTTCGAAGGCGGTGACGTTACGCAGGCTCTCCAGGCCCACGGCCTCGGCAACGAAGCGCACGTTGCTGGTTTCGAAACGGTCACGCTGGCTGTCGCCACGCAAGGCTTCGACCACCACCCCGGCAAACACGCCAAAGCGCTGGTACAGGGCGTTGCGCATGGCCGCGCTGGCCGACTGCGGGAGAATCGCGGCGCTGACAAAGGTTGAAACGAGAATCCCCAGGGCGATCTCCAGCACCCGCCACACAGCAGCCATGAAGGCCTGGTCGGGGTGTTGCAGCACCGGCAAGCCGATCATCGCTGCGGTGTAGCCAGCCAGCACGAAACCATAGGCACGGAAGGTGCGGTAACGCATGGCGCCCGCCGAGCACAGGCCGACCCACAGGGCGAGACTGGGCAGGAACAGCTCGGTGTTCTGCGGGAAGATGGCGATCAGCGCAACCATCATCGCCGAACCTGCCAGGGTACCGAGCACCCGGTAGAAGCTCTTGGCGAACACGTGCCCGCTTTGCGGCTGCATGACGATGAACACGGTGATCATCGCCGTGCGCGGCTGCGGCAGTTCCAGGCGCATGGCCAGCCACAGGGTGATGAAGGCGGCAGCCAGCACCTTGAAGATGTAGACCCAGGTCACACCATCGGTGCGCGCCCAGGCAAAGAAGCCCCGGCGCCACTCCAGGCTCTGCAGCCAGCGCACGGGCAGACTGGAAGTGCTCATTCGGCGTTATCCGGCTGCTTGTCGAAAACGGCCAGGGTGGCCGGGGTTTTCGGCGCAGCCTGGCGCCCTGGCTCCGGCACGTCCTGGCCCGCTTGCAGGCCGCCACCCAGGGCCGTGACCAGCTCGGCATGGGCGACCAGGCGGGCGGCCTGCACCTGCTGCTGCACCTGCTGCTGACGGAACAGCAAGGTTTGCGCATTGAGCACATTGAGGTAGTCGGTCAGGCCACGCTGGAAGGCGACCATGGCGATGTCGTAGGTCTTCTGCGCGGCGGCGACCGATTCGGCGGCGAAGTGCGACTGTTCTTTCATCGACTCACGACGGATCAACTGGTCGGAAATGTTTTTCAGCGCTCCGATCACGGTCTGGTTGTAACGCGCCACGGCCATGTCATAGCCCGCCGAAGCGACGCCCAACTGCGAGCGCAGGCGGCCACCGTCGAAGATCGGCAGGCTGATGGCCGGGCCGACGTTGTAGTTGAACTTGCGCCCGGTGAGAAACTCCAGCGGGCCGCCGCCGGTGGCCATGAAGCCCAGGCTGCCGACCAGGTCGACATTGGGGAAGAAGCCGGCATGCGCCACGTCGATGCCGCGGGCTTGCGCGGCCACCTGCCAACGGCTGGCCACCACGTCCGGGCGCTGGCCCACCAGTTCGGCGGGCAGTGCCGAGGGCAGCTTCAGCGGGGCGCCGAGGGTCAGGCTCGGGCGCTCGATCTGCGCGCCGTCGCCCGGCCCCTTGCCGGCCAAGGCGGCCAGCTGGTTGCGGGTCAGGGCGATGTCTTCGTTGAGGCTGTCGAGCTGGCGATGGGTTTCCGGCAGCGGCGCTTGCGCCTGGCTGACTTCGAAGTGGGTACCGATGCCCGCGTCCAGCCGGCGCTCGGCCAGGGCCAGAATCTGCTCTTGCTGCTCGAGCTCAGCCTTGACGATATCGCGCTGAGCAAAATGCAGGCTCAGCTGAATGTAGGCACGCACCACGTTGCTCTGCAGCTCTAGTTGCGCCTGGCGGGCCTCGGCCACGCTCATGTGCGCCTGGTCCACGGCCTGTTCACTGGCATTGCGTTCGCGGCCCCAGAGGTCGAGGGCATAGCTGAAACCGAGGGCGGCGTTGTTGTCCCAGGTATTGGCGCCCGACAGCGCGCCAGGGCCGTAGAACTGGTCTTCAGGCCAATTATGGCGCTTGAGTGTCGCCTGGCCGTTGGCCTGCAGTTTTTCCGCAGACTCGACCACACCGGCCATGGCCTTGGCCTCGCGCACCCGCGCCATGGCCATGGCCAGGTTTGGGCTGCCTTCGACGGCCAGTGCAACCCAGCGGTTCAGCTGCGGGTCGCGGTAGGCCTGCCACCACTGCTGGTCGGGCCAGTGCGCGTCAGTGGCGGCTTCGCGTATCGCTGCGTCGGTCGTCAGGGTGTTGGCGTGCAACGTCTTGCTTTGCGGGGCGATGCCCCAGGTTCCGATACAGCCGCTCAAGGTGAGGCTAAGGGCACAGGCACTGAACACTTGAAGCGTTCTGATGATGCGACGCGGCACAGCTGCGATTTCCCGAGGAAGAGGTGGAGGGGCCGAGCAATTCTAGGGGGCCGCAGGACTGGCGATAAGCGCATATTCCTGCGAATCTTTGTTACCAAACGCGCGATAATCAGCCTTTGGTCGAAGGTAACTTTTAATAACTTCGTCGTTACTTCGTGACACAATTTTGTCCTCTACCTTGAGAGCGACCCATGGACACCCTGCAAAATATGCGTGCTTTCAGTTGCGTAGCCCAACTTGGCAGCTTCACGGCTGCGGCGGCGCAGCTGGATACGACCACCGCGAACGTGTCGCGGGCGGTCTCCAATCTGGAAGCCCATCTGCAAACACGGCTGCTCAACCGCACCACCCGCCGCATCGCGCTGACCGAGGCCGGCAAGCGCTACCTGATGCGCTGCGAACAGATTCTTACCTACGTTGAAGAAGCCGAAGCCGAGGCCAGCGACGCCCATGCCCGCCCGGCCGGGCAGTTGAAGGTTCACTCGATGACCGGGGTCGGCCAGCACTTTGTGGTCGATGCCATCGCCCGCTACCGCGAATCGCACCCGGACGTGACCTTCGACCTGACCATGGCCAACCGCGTGCCGGACCTGCTCGACGAAGGCTACGACGTGTCCATCGTGCTGGCCACCGAGCTACCGGACTCGGGCTTCGTGTCGCAGCGCCTGGGCATCACCTACAGCATCGTCTGCGCCTCGCCCGCCTACATCGCGCGCAACGGCATCGCGCACAAGCCTGCCGACCTGCTCAAGCACGCCTGCCTGCGCATGGTCAGCCCGGTGATCCCACTGGAAAAGTGGCTGTTCGACGGCCCGGAAGGCCAGGAAATGGTCAACATCAGCACCTCGCCGTTCCAGGTGAACACGGCAGACGCCATGAAAACCGCAATCCGCAGCGGCATGGGGGTGGGCGTGCTGCCGATCTATTCGGCCATCGAGGGCCTGCGTGATGGCAGCCTGGTGCGGGTGCTGCCCGAGTACCGGTTGCAGGAGCTGAACCTGTACGCCATCTACCCGTCGCGCCAGTACCTGGATGCCAAGATCAAGACCTGGGTCGAGTACCTGCGCAACTCGCTGCCGGAAATTCTTGCAGCCCATGAAGCAGACCTGAAAACCCATCAGGTGCTGATCGCCAACTGAAAGCAGCTGCAAGCCATAAGCTTCAAGCCGCAAGAAAAAGCAGATCGTCGCAAGCGCGGCTTTTTCTTGTGGCTTGAAGCTTGTAGCTTGTAGCTTTTCTTGTGGAAGTTGCCCGATGAAAAAGACCGTCCTGGCCTTCAGCCGTATCACCCCGGCCATGGCCGAGCGCCTGCAGCAAGACTTCAACGTGATCCTGCCGAACCCCAAACTGGGCGACATCAGCGCCCAGTTCAACGAAGCCCTGCCCGAGGCCCACGGCCTGATCGGCGTCGGCCGCAAGCTTGGCCGTGCGCAGCTTGAGGGCGCGGCCAAGCTTGAGGTGGTGTCCAGCGTCTCGGTCGGCTACGACAACTATGACGTCGACTACTTCAACGAACGCGGCATCGCCCTGACCAACACCCCCGACGTGCTGACCGAAAGCACCGCAGACCTCGGCTTCTCGTTGATCATGGGCTGCGCCCGGCGCACGGCCGAGCTCGATGCCTGGACCAAGGCCGGCCAGTGGCAGGCCACCGTCGGCCCGGCCCACTTCGGCAGCGATGTGCACGGCAAAACCCTGGGTATCGTCGGCATGGGCAACATCGGCGCCGCCATTGCCCGTCGTGGGCGGTTCGGTTTCAACATGCCGGTGATCTATGCCGGCAACAGCCGCAAGACCGCGCTGGAGCAAGAGCTGGGGGCGCAGTTGCGCAGCCTGGAACAACTGCTGGCCGAAGCCGATTTCGTCTGCATCGTGGTGCCGTTGTCCGAGGCAACCCGCAAGCTGATCGGAGCCCGTGAGCTGAAGTTGATGAAGCCAAGTGCCTTCCTGATCAACATTGCCCGCGGCCCGGTGGTCGATGAAGCGGCCCTGGTCGAGGCACTGCAGAACGGCACTATTCGCGGCGCCGGCCTGGATGTGTATGAAAAAGAGCCGCTGAGCGAGTCGCCGCTGTTCAAGCTGCCCAATGCCCTGACCCTGCCGCACATCGGCTCGGCCACCGCCGAAACCCGTGAGGCCATGGCCAACCGGGCGATGGACAACCTGCGTGCGGCGCTGCTGGGCGAGCGGCCGCGCGACCTGGTTAACCCGCAGGTGTGGAAGGGCTGAGGTTTCCGCCTAGCGAGCCAACACGGCAGCCGGCTTGAGCGAAGGCTTGCGAAACACCAGCACGTTACCCGCCATTACCGCGACGAGCCCCAGCAACGCTGGGGCCGTCCATTGGTACCCTTCGGCAAACGCCGACACGTTCAACGCCACCAACGGGAACAGCACCGTGCAATAGGCTGCCCGCTCCGGCCCCATACGCCCGACCAGGGTCAGGTAGGCGGTGAAGCCGATCACCGAACCCGGGATCACCAGGTACATCAACGAGCCGATGTAGCGGGTGTTCCATTCCATGGCGAAAGGGATGCCGTTGAACAGGCAATACACGGTCAGCATCGCCGCGCCATAGACCATGCCCCAGGCATTGGTGGTCATAGGTTTGAGCCCGGCCTTCTGCTGCATGCTCGACAGCATGTTGCCGGCCGAGAAGCACAGCGTGCCGAGCAGCGCCAGGCCGAGGCCGTACAAGGTTTCACGACTGGCCGCATGGTGGCCGAGTTCGGGCCAGAACAGCAGGCCCAGGCCCAGCAGCCCCAAAGCGCCGCCGCCCAGCACATTGGCGGCGATCTTCTGGCCGAAGAACACCCGCGCATTGAGTGCGTTCCACAAGGTCGCGGTAGAGAACACCACGGCGATCAGGCCGCTGGCGATCCACTGGCTGGCGGTGAGAAAGCACATGAAGTTGACGCAGAACAGGCACAGGCCCTGCGCCAGGCAAATGAGGTGGCCGCGGCGGTTCATCGGTTGCAGGCGGCGGGTGAGCAGCAAAATGGCGAACAGGATCAGCCCGGCCAAGGCGAAGCGGTAGACGATCGATACGGGGATGGCGACCACGCCCAGTTGCAGTTTCAGGGCGATCCAGGTGGTGCCCCAGATCAGGACGGTGAGCAGGTACAGGGACAGGTTCATGGCGGTGGTTCCTTGGGCCTTTCGAGATCGGTGCCCGGCGCTTCGCGGGGCGCAACCCTCGCCGAGGCCCTCAGTGTTCGCCCTGCTGGCCCCTTCGCGCTTGCACAAACTTGCGCTTTTGTACTGCAGCTAGCTGCCTGCGCGGCCAACTCGCAGTACGATGGCGCTCAGAGGAATCGCCCATGACCCCACTGTCCCAGCTGCAAGTGTTCAACGCCATGCACGCCTCGCCCCACGCCCGCCTGGAGCTGAGCGCGCACCTGGGCGACGGCCTGGCTGCGGCACTGTGGCGTAACCGCGACGATGCCCGCGACTACCAGGCGCCAAGCCATCACACGCTGTCGTGCTACATCGCCGATGGCACCGGCACGTTTCGCCGCCAGCGCCCGGCCGACAAGGGCGCGCCAAACAAGCTGTGCGTCATGCCGGCCGGCCATGAGTCGAACTGGGTGGTCAATGGCGAGATCCGCCTGGCCCACCTGTACATCAGCGAGGCACAGTTCGCCCTCGGCTGTGTGCGCCTGCTGGACCGCGAACCGCGGGAGCTGCAGTTGCAGGAGGCGACGTTTCTCGACGACCCGCAGCAGGCGCTGCGCTTTCACCAATTGATCAGCCTGGACTGGGATGAACCCGGCGAGCGCTTGCTGGCCAGCAGCCTGGCGCACGAAATCGTCGACCACGCGGTGCTCAGCCAGGTTGGGCTACGTGAGGGCTTGCGCTTGAAAGGTGGGCTGGCGCCGAACCTGCGTCGGCAGTTGGTCGAATACATCGAGGCGCACCTGGACCAGCCCATCACCCTCGGCGAGCTGGCGGTGCGCTGCAATTTGTCCGAGTACCACTTTGCGCGCATGTTCCGCAGCAGTTTCGGCTTGCCGCCGCACCAGTACCTGCTGGCTCGGCGGCTGCATCGGGCTTGCCAGTTGCTGCGCCTGGGCCAGTTGCCACTGGGCGAGGTTGCGTTGCTGTGCGGGTTTGCCAGTGCCAGCCATTTCAGCAACCGGTTTCGTCAGGCACTCGGGGCCACACCCGGCGCTTATCGTGCAGCCTTCACCCTTTGATGGGGCCGCTGCGCAGCCCTTCAGAATTCCAAGGTGCTGGAAAGGCTCACCTGCCGTGCATCCCCCACCGCCACGAAGTACTGGTTCACCGCCGAGCTGTAGTACACCTTGTCGAACAGGTTCTTCACGTTCAGTTGCAGGCGCACGTTGTGTTCGTCGAGCTTGGTCTCGTACGTGGCAAAGGCATCGGCCACGGTATAGCTCGGCAGGTCGAAGGTGTTGGTCGCATTCCCCGCACGCTCGCCCACATAACGGGCCCCGGCACCCAAGCGCAGGCGGTCAGCGCCGAACAGGCTGCCAAAGTCATACACCGCCGACAACGAGCCGCTGTGCCTGGCCACGTTCTGCAGGCGGTTGCCTTCAAGGTCAGGGTCTTTGGTCACCTTGGCATCGGTAAAGGCATAGCTGCCGATCAGGCTCCAGCGCTCGCTGAGCTGCCCGGTCAGGTCCAGCTCGACACCGCGTGAATTGACCTCACCGGCATTGCTGTAGACCGTCTCGCCGGTGCCGCTGTCGAAATTGGCCACCAGCACGTTGCGCTTGGTGATGTCGAACAGCGCCAGGGTCCCGGTCAGGCTGCCCGGCATGTCCAGCTTGGCGCCCAGCTCCCACGACTTGCCCTCCTCCGGCGCCACCGAGGCATCCAGCACCACGCCGCCGGTCAGCGGCGCAATGCTGGAGTTGGGCTTGAACGACTCGCTGTAACTGCCATAGAACGACAGCTGGTCATCGACCTTGTAGACGATGCCGGCATGCGGCACCCAGGCCTGGCCGCTGGTGTCGGTATTGGCCTTGAACGGGCGACCGCGCCCGGCGTACTGGTCGAACTGCTGGAAACGCGCGCCGGCCACCACAATCCAGTGGTCGTCCAGGTGCACCGCGTCCTGCATGAACAGGGCATCGCTGCGCAGTTTGTCGGTCTGGTCGCTGTCGCTGGCGCGCACGCTGCTGCCCTCCACTTCCTGGCCATACACCGGGTTCACATAGCTGAAGCTGGACTGCGCGGTCTGGCGAATCAGGTCGCCACGAAACACCTTGCGGTCTTCGTGATCGATACCGAGCAGCAGGTCATGCTGCAGGCCGCCCAGCTCGACGTTGCCCGCCAGGCTGACGGTGGCGAACTGGTCGCGGCTCATGGCGTTGTGGGTGCCATCGATGCTGCGCGTCAGCGTGCCCTTGGCCTCGTTGACACCGGTCACACGGACCTGGCTGGCATCGTAGGTTTCGCGGTTGAAGCTGTAGCCGAAGTGCAGCTTCCAGTCATCGGCCAGTTGATGGTCGACCTCCAGGCGGTACAGGTCGGAGCGCCCTTTCATGTCGTTGAACGGCTCGTCCAGGCGACGCGTGGCCGGTATGTCCAACGGGTGGCCGTTGCTGCCAAATGCCGTGCCGCGGTCGAAAGGGTAGCGAAACTCGCGGTACTCGTAGGCCAGCACCACCTGGGTGTCCTCGCCCAGCCAGGCCAGCGACGGCGCCACCAGCGATTCGCGGTGCACGCCGAAGTTGCGCCAGTAGTCTTCGTCCTCATGATCGACGATCAGGCGGTAGGCGAACGGGCTGTCGCCCAGTGCCCCGGTGCTGTCGAAACCACCGCCGCTGCCGTTCTTGCCGCTGCCGTAGGTCGAGCCGCGCACGGTCAGGGCGTTGTACTGCTGCAGCTGCGGGCGCTTGCTGACCACGTTGATGACCCCACCCGGGTCCTGGATGCCATACAGCAACGAGGCCGGCCCCTTGAGCACCTCGACCCGCTCGGTACTGGCGTTGAGGCTGCGGCCCTGCACGATGGGCATGCCGTCACGCATGATCGAACCGTCGCGGTTGTCACCGAAGCCGCGCTTCATCACAGTGTCGGAGGTGCCGCCGAAGTTGTTGCCCTGGGTGATGCCGCTGACATGGGTCAAGGCGTCATCGAGGTTGCGCGGGGCCTGGTCACGGATGACCTGGGCCGGGACTACGTTGATGGCCTGGGGGATGTCCTGGTTCGGGCCTTGGCCACGCATGATCGAGGCACTGGCTGGGGGCTGGTAGCTGTAAGCGTCCATTTGCGAGGTCACAGTGGTGGCCTGCAGGTTCAGTGCCCCGTCGGTGCCCACGGCTTCGAGGGTCAGGGTGCGCGCATCGACGCGGCGCCAGGCCAGGCCGGAGGTGCCCAGCAATTGCTGCAGCGCCTGCTCGGCGCTGTACGTACCGTTGAGAGCGGGTGCTTGTATGCCTGGAAGCTCGAGGGTGTAGACCACGCTCTGGCCGGTGGCACGGCTGAAGGCATTGAGCGCCTGGGCCAAGGGCTGGCTTGGTTGGGCGAAGGTGTACGCCTGCATCTGCTCGGCGGCCCCGGCCAGCGGTGCGATGGCGATGACCGGGAACACTGCAAGACCGAGCCAGAGGGGGACGCAACGCGAGGTGAACTTCATGGACGCTGACCTGTAAGTGGGTATTGACTGCGAATGAATCGCACTTCCACTCATTACACGGATGCCACGTCCTGTTACCTCATCCGTTATCTGAAATATTTTTGCGCTACCGGTGCCTAGCGAATAAGGGTCAAACGCCCCAATACCGTCTGCCGCGAAAAGCCCATCACCTTGCCGAGCGAGTCGAGCGCCGCCAAAGGTTCCTGCACCGGGAAACTGCCACTGACCTTGCGTTGCCCCAACTCACTATCAAGCAACAAGATGCGCCCCGGGTAATAGCGCCCAAGATCTTCGACCACCTGCGCCAGCGGCACCTGGTAGTAATTCAGCCAGCCCTGGCGCCAAGCCTGGCGGCTCTCGCTGTCCACGCTCAGGGTGCTGCCCGCCCGGCCGTCAACGTAGGCCAGTTGCTGATTGGCCGTCAGTTCACGGGCAACCTCGCCTTGCACCGGCGTCACCGCCACCCGCCCACTGCGCACCGTGACTTGCGCGCCGTCACCCTGCTCACGCACCTCGAACTGGGTGCCCAGCACCCGCACCTCGCCGCCCGCAGCGGCTACCAGAAACGGCTCACCCGTGTGGGTGACCTCGAAGAACGCCGCCCCGCGCAGCAGCCGTACTCGCCGCTCGCCGTGCGCAAAGTCGACCGCAATGGCGCTGCCCGCATCCAGTGTCACTTGCGATTTGTCGGCCAGGGTCAGCTGGCGGACGTGCCCTGTGCTGCTGTAGTCGGCCTGCAGGTCCTGCAACCAGAAGCCGGGGTGCCAACCGCCCACAACGCCGACCGCCAGCACCAGGCAGGCTGCCGCCGCCAAGGCGGTGACACGTTGCCGCCAACGGCCTTGGGCAGGTGCCTGGGCGATGGCATCCAGATACTGCTGCAGGCCTTCGCGCTCTTCATCGGCCAACCGCGCCGCCGGCACCGCGCTCATCTGCCACACAGCCTTGGCCTGGGCATAGGCCTCGCGATGCCCCGGGTCGGCCAGTAACCAACGTTTGAACGCCGCGCCCTGGGCTTGCTCAGGCTGCTCGTTGATGCGGATCAGCCACTGCAGGGCGGCTTGTGACTGCGCAGCAGTGATCGAATTCGGACGGCTCATCGACGGGCGCTCCCTGGCCTGCGCATGGTGGACGCGGGCTCGGCGATACTCGCCTTGCACGCTTCGAGGGCGCGCATCATATGCTTTTCCACAGCGCTCTGGGACAGTTGCATGGCCGTGGCAATCTCGCTGTACGTGCAGCCGTGGATGCGGTTGAGCAGAAAGATCTGCCGCGTACGCGCGGGCAAGGCACGCAATGCAGCTTCGATGCGTTGCAGGTCGTGATCCACCTCCAGGGAATGCTCAGGCTCTGCGGCGCAGGCCTGCTCATCCACGGCCTGCGTGGCTTCTGCCACGCGCTCGCGGCTGCTTTCACTGCGCAAGTGGTCGATGGCGAGGTTGCCGGCACAGCGCAGCAGGTAGGTGTCCAGTGCCTCGACCTTGACCTCGGGGCGGCGCCAGAAACGCAGGAACAACTCCTGCACCAGGTCCGATGCCGTGGCCCGGCAGCCGACGCGGCGGTTGACCAACGCTTCCATGCGCGCCCGCTGCGCCAGGAACACCTGGACGAAACGCGCGCGCCCGCTGGCGCTGTCGGCGTCAGGTTCGCGCATGTCTTGCGGCTGGCTCAAGCGGTCACCCCGCCAGCACAGCCAGCAGCGGGCCCAGCACCAGGCTGGCGGCGGCCAGGCCCAGCAACAGACGTGGCTGGTACGGCAGGACGAACACCCAGAGGGTCACCCCCGCCATCAACACCGCGATCCACTCCACCAGGCCATGGCCCCAGCCCCGCAGTTGCACGCTGAGTGCCAGCGACAGCATCAGCAGCAGCCAGCCACCAACGCGCAGCAAGCGCACCTGCTGCGGGCGCGGCTTGCGCCCAAGCAGGTCGCTGAAGTGTTTTTCCATGGCCAGGCACAGGGCAGCGAAGCCTGCGAAGCCGATCAGCGCGATACCTAGCATCAGCCCACCTCGACCATGTCAGCAGCCGGTTTTTTTGCCGCACGCGAGGCGCGCTTGGCCACAGGTTTTGGGGCGCGCAGCATCTTGCTGGCCGCCCAGGCCAGGAACAGGCCGACGGCCAGCGCCGTGAGATCGAACCCGGCCATGGCCCAGTCGCCAACCTGCAGCGAATGATCAAGGCCCTGGCCGGTGGTCAGGCCATTGACCAGCGGCAGCAAGGCGAACGCCAGCGCGCCCAGCGCCAGTTGCTCACCCCAGGCGCGACGCCCGGGACGTAACACGGCATGCACCAGCGACAGCAGCCAGGCCAGGAAGAAGGCGTTGACCTCCCAGTCGGCGCGGCCTTCCAACGCCACAGGAACCAGCCGGTTAGCCCAGAAGAACCCCGCCACCGCCAGCAGCAGGCCGCTCATGCTGGCAATGTTGAGCACCTCGACCAGGCGCAACTCGCCCGGCATGTGCGCGCTCTTGGCATGCTTGAGCTGACGCTTGCCCAGCCACATCACCAGGCCTGTGCCGATCACCGCCGTGCCAGCCACACCGAACACGAAGTACAGCCAGCGCAGCCAGGGGCCGGCGAAATTGCCCATGTGCAGGCCGGCGAAGCTGAAGGCCGTCGCCATCGCCCCGCTCTCCGGCGCACCTTGGCTCAGCAGCGCGCCGTTGGTGCCGTCGAAGGTCCACTTGGCGCTGCGCTTGTAGGCGATGTTGTCGGCGGAGGCCTGGGTGAAGGTGACCTGGGCATTGC
This sequence comes from Pseudomonas sp. 39004, assembly GCF_028682155.1. Classification (NCBI taxonomy): domain Bacteria; kingdom Pseudomonadati; phylum Pseudomonadota; class Gammaproteobacteria; order Pseudomonadales; family Pseudomonadaceae; genus Pseudomonas; species Pseudomonas sp. 39004. Next base: position 1,188 of record NZ_JANIAG010000138.1, on the reverse strand, counting down.
TGTCGCCGGGGTTCTGCAGCTGGATGTAGCCGATACGCGCACCTGGCACTTGTTCCTGAACCTTGCCGTACAGCATCGGCAACGGCACCAGCGGTGTCGCGACATTGGCCGCCTTGGGTGGATCGTCACGGCCGAACAGCTCGTTGAAGTATTCGCCGGTGTTGCCGCCGTAGCTGGCCAGGATGCCGGCAGGCATCACCATGTACATGAACAGCACCAGGCTGCTGTAGCTGATCATCAGGTGGAACGGCAGCACCAGCACACCGATTGCGTTGTGCCCGTCCAGCCAGGAGCGCTGGCCCTTGCCGGGGCGGAAGGTGAAGAACTCCTTGAAGATCTTCTTGTGCGTGATGATCCCGGTGACCAGGCCCACCAGCATGATGAAGGCACAGAAGGTCGACAGCCAACGGCCAAACGGATACGGCATCTCGAGCTGGAAGTGGAAGCGGTAGAAGAACTCGCCGCCGCGGCTGTCACGGGCCTCGACCGGCTGGCCGGTCTGCGCGTCGAGGCTTTTGCTGACAAAGCCGCGCCGCCCCGCCTCGGGGTCGCGCCAGCTCACGCTCAGCGCAGCCTCCCGGGCATTGGGCAAACGGATCATCCAGCTGCCGGCGTGCGCGGCGTTGGCCTCCAGATAGCGCTGGGCCAGGCCCAGGCTGTTGACCGGGTCGAGCGCATGGCGGTGCACTTCGGGCTGGGTCCAGTGGTTGATCTCTTCCTTGAAGTACGACAGCGTGCCGGTGAGGAAGATGGCAAACAGCAGCCAGCCGAAGATCAGGCCGGCCCAGGTGTGCAGCCAGGCCATGGCCTGGCGGAAGCCTTCTTTCATGGGGTTTTCATCCAGTAGGCAATCCCGCTGGCCATGGCCATCAGCAGGCTGGGCAACAGCACGCCCAGCCAGGCACGCCAGGCGCTGCGGCAAGCGAAGCACCAGACGAAGGCCAGCAGGTAGAAGACGAACGACAGCAGCAAGCCGATGAGCGTCGCGTCTACCCGTGGCAGGGGCGCCAGCAACGCGATGCAGACACTGGCCATGGACGCCAGCAGATAACCGCCCAACAACGCGGCCAGGCAACGTGAAGCCACGGCCAGGCGGTAGCTGAGTGGTACGCCGGTGGCTTTGCTCTTCATGGCGGAGGTCCGGGCATTTTCGGGGCTGCAATAGTAATGATTTCAATTCTCATAAGC
>NZ_JANIAG010000137.1:0-15549 GCF_028682155.1 Pseudomonas sp. 39004 | reverse complement strand
GCCCGGGCCAGGGCAATACGCTGGCGCTGGCCGCCCGAGAACATGTGCGGGTAACGCTGGTAATGCTCGGGCCGCAGGCCGACCTGCTCCATCATCTTCTGCACTTTCTCGCGCCGTTCGGCCTTGCTCAACGAGGTGTTGATCAACAGTGGCTCGGCCAACTGGTCGCCGATCTTCTGCCGTGGGTTGAGCGAGGCATAAGGGCTCTGGAAGACCATCTGCACGTCACGGCGCAGTTGCTTGCGTTCAGCCTTGCTGGCGCCTTTTACCTCGGTGCCGGCGATCTGCAGCGAGCCGGACGAGGGCTCTTCGATCAGGGTCAGCGCGCGGGCCAGGGTCGACTTGCCGCAGCCGGACTCGCCGACCACGGCCAGGGTCTTGCCGGCCTCCAGTTCGAACGACACGCCATTGAGCGCGCGCACCAGGGCGTGGCCCTTGAACAGGCCACGGGACACTTCGTAATGGCGAGTCAGCTCGCGGGCAGTGAGTACGACGGCCATTACGCCACCTCCTGGTTCAGCGGGTAGAAGCAACGCACCAGGCTATGCGCCTGGGGGGCGAGGGGTGGGCGCTGTTGCCGGCAGTTGTCCTGCACGTAGGGGCAGCGCGGCGACAGCAGGCAGCCTTGCGGTCGGTCATAGCGACCGGGGACGATGCCGGGCAGGGTCGCCAAGCGCTCGGCACCCAGGCTGTGCTCGGGGATCGCCGCCAGCAGCGCTTCGCTGTAGGGGTGCGCTGGCACGTCGAACAGCTCTGGCACCTGGCCCACTTCCACGGCCTGGCCTGCATACATCACACAGACACGTCGGGCGGTTTCGGCCACCACGGCCAGGTCATGGGTGATCAGGATGAGCGCCATGTTGCGCTCCTTCTGCAGGTTCACCAACAGCTCCATGATCTGCGCCTGGATGGTGACATCCAGGGCCGTGGTCGGCTCATCGGCTATCAGCAGCTTGGGTTCACCGGCAATCGCCATGGCAATCGCCACGCGCTGGCTCATACCGCCGGACAATTGGTGCGGGTAAGCGTCCAGGCGGCTTTCTGCGGCCGGGATCTCGACTTTTTTCAGCAACTCCAGGGCACGCTGGCGCGCCGCCTTGCCCTTCAGGCCCAGGTGCTGGCGCAGTACTTCCTCGATCTGAAAACCTACGGTGTAGCTTGGGTTGAGCGCGGTCATCGGGTCCTGGAAGACCATGGCGATGTCCTTGCCCACCACCTTGCGCCGCTGCCGGCCGCTGAGCTTGAGCATGTTGGTGCCGTTGAACGTCAGGGTATCGGCGGTGATGCGCCCGGGGGCGTCGATCAGCCCCATCAAGGCCATCATGGTGACCGATTTGCCCGAGCCGGATTCGCCGACGATGGCCAGGATCTCGCCGGCATCCACTGCCAGGTCCAGGCCGTCGACCACGGGTACCGCGTTGGCGTCGCCGAAGCGCACGTTGAGGTTGTTGATCTGCAACAGTGACATGGCGTTCTCCTCAGGCGGCGTTCTTGAGTTTCGGGTCCAGCGCATCGCGCAGTCCGTCGCCCATCAGGTTGATTGCCAGCACGCTGAGCAGAATGGTCACCCCAGGCAGGCTGACCACCCACCAGGCGCGTTCGATGTAGTCGCGGGCCGAGGCCAGCATGGTGCCCCACTCGGGGGTCGGCGGTTGCACGCCCAGGCCCAGGAAGCCCAGGGCCGCGGCGTCGAGGATCGCCGAAGAGAAACTCAAGGTGGCTTGCACGATCAACGGCGCCATGCAGTTGGGCAGCACAGTGACGAACATCAGGCGCGGCAGGCTGGCACCGGCCAGGCGGGCGGCGGTGACGTAGTCGCGGTTCAGTTCACCCATCACTGCGGCGCGGGTCAGGCGCACATAGGCGGGCAGCGAGACGATGGCGATGGCGATCACCGTGTTGAGCAGGCCGGGGCCGAGGATGGCGACGATGGCCACCGCCAGCAACAGCGACGGCAGGGCCAGCATCACGTCCATCAGGCGCATGATCGAGGGGCCGAGCAAGTGCGGGAAGAAGCCGGCCAGCAGGCCCAGCAGAATCCCCGGGATCAGCGAAATCACCACCGACGACAAGCCGATCAGCAATGACAACCGGGCACCCTGGATCAACCGCGACAGCAGGTCGCGACCCAGCTCGTCGGTGCCGAGGATGAATTGCCAGTTACCCCCTTCGAGCCACACCGGCGGGGTCAGCAGGAAGTCGCGGTACTGCTCGCTCGGGTCATGTGGGGCGACCCAGGGGGCGAACAGGGCGCAGAACACCACCAGGCACATGAAGGCCAGGCCCATCACCGCGCCCTTGTTGCGCGAGAAGGCGTGCCAGAATTCCTTGTACGGCGAGGGGTAGAGCAGGCTTTGGTCCACCGGGATGGCCGGTGTGACGGGTTTTGCAAGTGGACTGGTCATGGCGGGGGCCTCAGCGCTGATGACGGATGCGTGGGTTGGCCAGGCCGTAGAGGATGTCCACGACGAAGTTGACCAGAATCACCAGGCAGGCGATCAACAGGATGCCGTTCTGGACCACGGGGTAGTCACGGGCACCGATGGCTTCGATCAGCCATTTGCCGATGCCCGGCCAGGAAAAGATGGTTTCGGTAAGCACCGCACCGGCCAGCAACGTGCCGACCTGCAGGCCGAATACAGTGAGCACCGGGATCAGGGCATTGCGCAGGCCGTGAACGAACACCACGCGAGCCGGTGACAGGCCTTTGGCGCGGGCGGTGCGGATGTAGTCTTCGCGCAGCACTTCGAGCATCGACGAGCGGGTCATGCGGGCGATCACCGCCAGCGGAATGGTACCCAGCACGATGGCCGGCAGGATCAGGTGCATCACAGCGTCCTTGAACGCGCCTTCTTCGTCGCTGAGCAGGGTGTCGATCAACATGAAACCGGTTTTCGGCTCGATGTCGTAGAGCAGGTCGATGCGCCCGGACACCGGCGTCCAGCCCAGGCTGACCGAGAAGAACATGATCAGGATCAGCCCCCACCAGAAGATCGGCATGGAGTAACCGGCGAGCGAAATGCCCATGACCCCGTGATCGAACAGCGAGCCGCGCTTGAGCGCGGCGATCACCCCGGCGAGCAACCCGACGATGCCGGCGAACAGCAGCGCGGCAAAGGCCAACTCCAAGGTGGCGGGGAACAGGGTGAGGAATTCGGTCCACACGCTTTCGCGGGTGCGCAGCGATTCACCCAGGTCACCCTGGGCGAGCTTGCCCACATAGTCCAGGTACTGGACCGGCAGCGGCTTGTTCAGGCCCAGGCGCTCCATGGCCTGGGCGTGCATTTCGGGGTCGACCCTGCGTTCGCCCATCATCACTTCCACCGGGTCGCCGGGGATCAGGCGTATGAGCGCGAAGGTCAGCAAGGTGATACCGAAAAAGGTCGGGATCAGCAGGCCCAGGCGCCGGGCAATAAAACTCAACATTGTCGGGGTTACCTCATCAGCCGTTGTACGGCAGTGCCGCTGGTCCCCGTGTGGGCTGCCAGCGGTCGTTGTTTTTCTACTTCACCTTGGTGGTGGCGAAGTTGTTGTTGGTCAGAGGGTTGATCACGTAACCCTCCACGTTCTCACGCATGGCGGTAAATATCTTGGGGTGGGCCATGCTGATCCAGGGCTGGTCGTCATCGTACACCTTCAATGCCTCGCTATAGAGCCTTGCACGCTCGCCGTTGTCGGTCACCTCACGGGCCTGGTTGATCAGCGCCTGGAATTTCGAGTTGCACCAGCGGGCGTAGTTCTCGCCATTTTTCGCCGCCTCGCAACTGAGCAGCGGGGTGAGGAAATTGTCCGGGTCGCCGTTGTCGCTTGCCCAGCCTGTGGAAACCAGGTCGGCTTCGCCTCTTTTGGCCCGGCGCAGCATCTCTGCCCACTCCATGACGCGAATGTCGAGCTTGATGCCGACCTTGGCCAGGTCGGCCTGGAGCATTTCCGCCGACAGCCGTGGGTTGGGGTTGGTAGGGCCACCGCCGTTGCGGGTGAACAGGGTGATGACCGTACCGTCCGGCACACCGGCCGCTTTGAGCAGCGCACGTGCCTGGTCGAGGTCGCGCGGTGGGTTTTGGTTGTCGCGGTTGAAGCCGATCATGCTCGGCGGATAGGGGTTGATGCCGACCACGGCATTGCCTTTGCCGAACAGCTGGTCGACGTGGGCCTGGCGGTCGAAGGCCATGTTGATGGCTTTGCGCACACGCACGTCGCTGAGGTATTTGTGTTCGGTGTTCATGGCGATATAGCCGGTGACCAGTGCTTCGGTATTGGCCACCTTGAGCTTGGGGTCGGCCTTGATCGACGGCACGTCCTCAGGCTTGGGGTACAGCGCCACCTGGCATTCGTTGGCGCGCAGCTTTTGCAGGCGTACGTTGCTGTCGTTGGCGATGGCGAAGATCAGGGCATCGGCCGGTGGCTTGCCACGGAAATAGTCCGGGTTGGGCTTGTAGCGGACCTGGGCGTCCTTGTTGTAGCGCTGGAAGATGAACGGGCCGGTGCCGATCGGCTTGCTGTTGAGGTCGCCGGTCTTGCCAGCCTTGAGCAACTGGTCGCCGTACTCGGCCGAGTAGATCGAGGTGAAGCCCATGGCCATGTCGCGCAGAAACGGTGCTTCAGGGCGGGTCAGGGTGATGACCACGGTGCGATCGTCGGTCTTGTCCACCGACTTGAGCAATTTGCCAAAGGCCATGCTTTCGAAATACGGGTAGCCGACGCTGGTCTTGTCGTGCCAGGGGTGTTGCGGGTCGAGTTGGCGGCGCAGGCTCCACAGCACGTCATCGGCATTGAAGTCGCGGGTTGGGGTGAAGTAGTCGGTGGTGTGGAACTTCACCCCCTGGCGTAGGTGGAAGGTGTAGGTCAGGCCATCGGCTGAGATGTCCCAGCGCTCGGCCAGGGCTGGCTGGATGTCGGTAGTCCCAGGTGTGAAATCGACCAGGCGATTGAACAGCGTTTCGGACGAGGCATCGAATGTCACGGCAGTGGTGTACTGGACGACGTCGAAACCCTCGGGGCTGGCTTCGGTGCACACCACCAGCGGCTTGGCCGCAAGCGGCGCGGCGCTGCCCAGGATGAGCGCTGCCAAGGCAGCGTGGAGCGGTAGCGATTTCATGATTACTCCCTGCAAGCATTGATTCCAGCGTAGCCGCCACGGCCTGTTTTTTTCACTGGGTGAAGCAGGCCGTGGCGTCATCGGTCAGAGGATGTTGAACGGAATGGTGGTCACCAGGCGGAACTCGTCCAGGCTGCCATCGGCCTGCGCCTTGCTGGCGCGGTGCGCGGTGTAGGTGGCGCGGATGCTGGTGTCCTTCAGCGGGCCGCTCTGCACGGCGTAGCTGGTGCCGACGCCCCACTCGTAGTGGGTCTCGCCGTCCATGCCGTTGACGTCATAGGCAGTGCCCCGGTAATGGGTGCCATCGATGCCCCAACCGCGTGCGTTGTACAGGTTGAACTTGAGGCCCGGCACGCCATACGGCGCCATGTTCAGCACGTAGGAAAGCTGCAGCGATTTCTCGTTCGGGCCGTTGAAGTCCGAGAGCAGCGAGTTGGCCAAGTAGATGCCGTTGGTTTCGTGCAGGTAGTCGAAGTACTCGTTGCCGTTGACCTGTTGCCATGACGCGCTGAGGGTGTGGGCCTGGTGGGTGAGGGCGAGCGACAGGCTGTAGGTGTCGTTGTCGATCTCGCCCATCTTCTTGCTGCCTGCATCCACGGTCTTGTAGTAGTTCAGGCCGGTGCTCAGGCTGAGCACGGCGCTGTCGCCCAGCACGTGGTTGGCGCCAAAGTAGTACTGGTTCCAGAAGTCGTCGACCTTGGTGGCGTACAGGCTGGTGCTCAGGCTTTTGAACGGCTGGTAGTTGACCCCGGCCGTGCTGGCGCGGTCGGTCTCGACGCCGGCGGCGCCGTACTCGGTGCGGAACTTGCTGAGGCTCTGTTCGGTACGGGGCGAGACGCGGTCGAAGGTGCCCAGGTCGAACGACAGGTTGTCGAATTCGGCGCTGTGCAAGAAGGCGCCCTGGAAGCTCGATGGCAGGGCGCGGTTGCCGATGTAGGCGATCATCGGCGTGTCCACCGACTGGCGGCCGAGAGTGAGGGTGGTGTTCGACACCCGGGCCTTGATGTTGCCCAGGCCCAGTTTGCTCCACTGGCCGACGGGGTCGCCGTCGCTGTGGGTCAGCGTGCGGTTGTTGGGCCCGGCGATCGCCTCGCGGCTTTGTTGCAGGGCAATGGCGTTGTAGCCGGCGGCTTCGACGGCAAAACCCACGGTGCCTTGGGTAAAGCCCGAGCTGTAGTTGAGGATGGTGCCCTGCAGCCAGTTCTCGCGGCTGTGGGTGTCGTGGCGAGTACCGTCGCGCTTGTAGTACTTCCAGAGCGGCGCGCGGGTGGCGCGCTCGCGGGCATACCAGTTGCGGGTGCTGCCAGAGACGCTTTGGCCGTCGATGAAGCCGGTCGCCTGGTCTTGTTCGCTGCTGGTCTTGAGGCTGAGGGGGACGTAGGCCTGGCTTTGGGGTTCGGCTTCGGCCACGGAGCAGACGCTGCCGAGGGTCAATGCCAGTGCGGTTGAGGTGAATAGTCTCAAGGTGAAAACTCCCTTTCCTTTTTCTAGTTATTACCGGCCTTGTGAGCCGGGGGTTTTACTGCGGTGTTGCCAGAGTTGCCCGGGGTTACCGGGCTAATCAGGGGGAGGGGTGTCGTTTGGCTAGTGCCTAATCAACACTCACACTGTGTCGCCGCCTCGGGGTACGAATGGCGGCAACAGTTCGCCGATCCCGCTGCGGATGGAGGCGGGGCGGTATGCTGTGATCGGATCTGGGGGGGGGCTGGCACCCGCCGCCTGGCGGGTACCGGGATCTACCCTATTTGTCCACGCTGACGCCGTAGAAGGCGTTCAACGCGAACGGGCTGATCTTGAAGTCCTTCACCTTGGCGCTCATGGGCTGGTACACGGTGGAGTGGGCGATCGGGGTGATCGGCACCTGCTCCTTGAGGATGTGCTGCGCCTGCTGGTACAGCTCGGTGCGCTTGGCCTGGTCCGAGGTGGCCTTGGCCTGCTTGATCAGGTCGTCGTAAGGCTTGTAGCACCACTTGGAGAAGTTGTTGCCGTCGATGGCATCGCAGCCGTACAGGGTACCCAGCCAGTTGTCCGGGTCACCGTTGTCGCCGCTCCAGCCAATCAGCATGGCGCCTTGTTCGCCGCCTTTTGAGCGCTTGATGTACTCGCCCCATTCATAGCTGACGATTTTTGCCTTGATGCCGATCTTGGCCCAGTCGGCTTGCAGCATTTCAGCCATCAGCTTGGCATTGGGGTTGTACGGGCGTTGCACCGGCATGGCCCACAGGGTGATCTCGGTGCCTTCCTTGATGCCGGCTTGCTTGAGCAGCTGTTTGGCCTTTTCCGGGTCGTAGGTGGCGTCCTTGATACTGTCGTCATAGGACCACTGGGTGGGCGGCATGCCGTTTACCGCCAACTGACCGGCACCCTGGTAAACCGATTCGATGATCTTCTTCTTGTCCACCGCCATGTCCAGTGCCTGGCGCACTTCGAGCTTGGCCATGGGGTTGGGCGCGTCGCTGCCCTTGATCTTGTCCATCACGTTGTAGGCGATGTAACCGAGGTTGAAGCCGGCCTGATGCGGCATCTGCAGGTTCTTGTCGGCCTTGAGCGGCTCGATGTCCGCCGGCCGCGGGAACAAGGTGACCTGGCACTCGCCCTTCTTCAGCTTCTGCATGCGCACGGAGGCATCGGTGGTGATGGCGAAGATCAGGTTGTCGATCTTCACGTCTTCGGGTTTCCAGTAGTCCTTGTTGCCCTTGAAACGGATCTGCGCGTCTTTCTGATACTTGCTGAACACGAACGGGCCGGTGCCGATCGGCTTCTGGTTGAGGTCGGCGGCCTTGCCACCCTTGAGCAACTGGTCGGCGTACTCGGCCGACTGAATGGAGGCGAAACTCATTGCCAGGTTCTGGATGAACGCGGCGTCGACGTCGTTGAGGGTGAACTTGACCGTGTGTTCGTCGACTTTCTCCAGCTTGGCAATGTTCTTGTCCATGCCCATGTCGGTGAAGTAGGGGAACTCGGTGGGGTAGGCCTTACGGAACGGGTGGTCCTTGTCGAGCATGCGGTTGAAGGTGAACAGCACGTCGTCGGCATTGAATGGGCGGCTTGGCTTGAAGTAGTCAGTGGTGTGGAACTTGACCCCTTCGCGCAGGTGGAAGGTGTAGGCCTTGCCGTCGTCGGACACTTCCCATTTTGTCGCCAGGCCCGGAATCACGGCGGTACCGCCACGTTCGAACTGGGTCAGGCGGTTGAACACGGTCTCGGCCGAGGCGTCGAAGTCGGTTCCCGTTGTGTACTGCCCTGGGTCGAAGCCGGCGGGGCTGCCTTCGGAGCAGAACACCAGGTTGGACGCCGCGTGGGTGTGGGGTGCGCCAGCGAGCAAACCTGCGCCAAGCAGGAACGGAATGACTGCGTGTTTGAGCATGGTGGCCTCATTGTTGTCATTTTTGATTGAGGTGGCCTCGTGAGCCGACCTGAGGATACTTATGCAGGGGCTATTCCCAATGCAACACTCGGAAGGATAGTTGGCGCCAGAAAGGTGGTACGGCCGTACATGGATGTCGCATCGGTATAACTTTCGGCGAAGTTGAACGTTTGCGAGGGCAAAATGATGGCTTTTTGCTGAATGTTTCGGGGGGAGGGAAATGTAGGCATGCACCGTCAGGGTGCGTAGGAGATGTCTGAAAACGCTAAAAGTGGCCTTGCCGGGCGCAGGGGCCGCTCAGAAAGGGGCGCAACGCGCCCCCTTGTGCCTCAAGGCATCTGAACTTCGATCAAGCCATCGGCATTCATGCTGACTTCGCTGGTGCCCGCCTCGATATCCGGCGCCGGTGCCGCTTCGTCACCCGCCATGGCCTTCATGGCCATCGGTGCGCTGCGCATATAAGGGCGTGGGTAACCGCTGCTGTTGAGGTTGAGGTTGACCACTTTGTAGCCCTTGCCACCCAGTGCCTCGGTGGCCAACTGAGCGCGTGCCTTGAAGGCATTGACGGCGTCCTTGAGCAGGTCGTCCTCGCTGGCCTTGCGCGTGGCCGGGGCGATGGAGAAGTCCATGCCGCCCATTTTCAGCGTTTGCAGCAGGTCGGCGGTCAGTTGCGACAGGGCTGGGAAGTCGGCGCTCTCCAGGCGCAGCTCGGCACGTTCACGCCAGCCGGTGATCTTTTGCCCTTTGCTGTCGTACACCGGGTAGCTGTTGCGGCTGCCCTGGCTGATCTTCACATCCTTGACCTGGCGAGACTGCTGCACAGCCTTGTTCATGGTCTCGGTGATCTCTTTGGCAAGCTTGCCCGGGTCGGTGTTCTGCGCTTCGCTGTAGAGGGTCACGACCATCAGGTCGCGCGGCACTTCCTTGCTGACTTCGGCACGCAGCGATACCTGGTTGAAGCGCGGCTCTTCGGCCGCCAGCGCAGGCAGGCTGGCGAGCAGCCCGCACGACAGGATCAGGGCAGTGCCGCGACGAGGGATTTGCATGTAAGACTCCTTGGCAATAAAAGGGCGTGGGATCTGGTATCCATTCCACGCATGGCCCATCAGACCGGGAACAGTGTAGTGGGTTCAAAAGTGCCACTATGCACCTGTGACAAAGTGTGGCGCTTTGCCGCATCGCTGCAGCGAGGCGCCCGGCTTCGGTATACTCCAGCCGATTTTCTGGAGCACTCATCAGGAGAGCTCATGCTCGCTGACGTACAACCGTTGTCCGCTACCCGTCAGAACCTCTGGCGCCTGACTGTCATCCGCGTGCTGGTCCTGGCTGCCCAGGCAGGCTCGGTGGGCGTCGCCTACTGGACCGACCTGCTGCCCTTGCCATGGTTTTCGCTGGCAGCGACGCTGGCGCTGTCGTCCATCCTGTGTGCGTTTACCGCGTTGCGCCTGCGCCTGTCGCTGCCGGTCACTGAACTTGAGTATGCACTGCAGCTTGCCTGCGACCTGTTGATCCACAGTGCCTTGCTGTATTACTCCGGCGGCTCGACCAACCCGTTCGTTTCTTATTACCTTGTGCCGCTGGCCATTGCCGCAGTGACCTTGCCTTGGCTGTATTCGTTGATCCTTTCGGGCATCGCGCTGACGGCCTACAGCCTGCTGCTGGTGCAGTTCTACCCGCTTGAAGGGTTGCCGATGGCGCGGGACAAGATGCAGGTCTACGGCATGTGGCTGAGCATCGCCCTGGCAGCCGCAGTCATCACCTTCTTTGCCGCGCGCATGGCCGAGGAGCTGCGGCGCCAAGAACAACTGCGCTCCGAGCGCCGTGAAGAGAGCCTGCGCGATGAGCAATTGCTGGCCGTGGCCACCCAGGCCGCCGGCGCTGCCCATGAGCTGGGCACACCGCTGGCGACCATGAGCGTACTGCTTAACGAAATGCGCCAGGACCACCCGGACCCTTTGTTGCAGGAAGACCTGCAGATCCTTCAGGACCAGGTCAAACTGTGCAAAGAAACCTTGCAGCAACTGGTGCGTGCCGCCGAGGCCAACCGCCGCCTGGCAATGGTCGAGCAGGACGTCACCGTCTGGCTGGACGAGGCGCTCAACCGTTGGCACCTGATGCGGCCCGAGGCCAGCTACCGCTTCCAGCGGCTCAGGGATGGCCAGGTACCCCGGCTGACGCCGCCACCTGACCTGACTCAGGCCCTGCTGAACCTGCTGAACAATGCAGCCGACGCGTGCCCGGACGACCTTGAGGTGCGCCTGGACTGGGACGCCGAGGACATTGTCATCAGCATTCGTGACCATGGCCCTGGTGTGCCCCCGGCAATCGCCGAAGCGATTGGCAAACCCTTTATTACCACCAAGGGCAAAGGCTTCGGCCTGGGCCTGTTCTTGAGCAAGGCCAGCGTGACGCGTGCGGGCGGTTCGGTGAAACTCTATAGTCATGAGCAGGGTGGCACCCTGACCGAACTGCGCCTGCCCCATGGCAAGCGAGGAGATGAATGATGAGTGAAGATATCCAGGTTGAAGGCGAAGAGCTGCCGCACCTGCTGCTGGTGGATGACGATGCCACCTTTACCCGGGTCATGGCGCGCGCCATGAGCCGCCGCGGGTTCCGCGTGAGCACCGCAGGCTCGGCCGAGGAGGGGCTGATCCTGGCCCAGCAGGACCTGCCGGACTACGCCACGCTGGACCTGAAGATGGAAGGTGACTCGGGGTTGGTGCTGCTGCCCAAGCTGCTGGAGCTGGACCCGGAGATGCGGGTGGTGATCCTCACCGGTTACTCGAGCATCGCCACCGCAGTCGAGGCAGTCAAACGCGGTGCCTGCAACTACCTGTGCAAGCCGGCCGATGCTGACGATGTACTCGCGGCGCTGCTTTCCGAGCACGCTGACCTGGATGCCCTGGTGCCGGAAAACCCGATGTCGGTCGACCGCCTGCAGTGGGAGCACATCCAGCGCGTGCTGAACGAACACGAAGGCAATATCTCGGCCACGGCGCGGGCGTTGGGCATGCACCGGCGGACCTTGCAGCGCAAGCTGCAGAAGCGACCGGTTCGGCGCTAAGCCGGCGCTGACCCGTTCGCGGGCAAGCCCGCTCCCACAAATTATGGGCGCGAGCTTGCCCCGCGAACGGTCCCTGGCTGTCAGACACGTCTCTGTATCGCATCCTGATCCCCGCAACTCGCAGCCGTTGACGTATCATTAGCCCCCTGACGGCAACTCCCTGCAGGATCGCATGCTCGCCCTTCTTATCCAGACGCTGAACATCACGGCGCCAGTCTTCGCCATGCTGTTCATGGGCATACTGCTCAAACGCATCCACCTGATCGACGACAACTTCAACCGTGTCGCGTCGCAGCTGGTGTTCAATGTCTGCATGCCGGCGCTGCTGTTCCTGGGCATCTACCACGCCGACCTGGCGGCCGCAGTCAAACCCGGCGTCATCCTGTATTTCGTCGCTGCTACCCTGGTCGGCTTCGCCGTGGCCTGGGGCCTGGCTCTCTGGCGTTGCCCGCCGGCAGACCGCGGCATCTACACCCAAGGCGCATTTCGCGGCAACAACGGCGTGATCGGCCTGGCGCTGGCCGCCAGCCTGTACGGCGACTACGGTATCTCGCTAGGGGCGGTACTGGCAGGCCTGGTGATCCTCATGTACAACTCGCTGTCGGCGGTGGTGCTGGCGGTGTACAGCCCGGACCTCAAGTCCGACCCGTGGAGCATCTGCAAGAGCATCTTCAGCAACCCCTTGATCCTCAGTGTGCTGGTGGCAACGCCCATGGCCTACGGCCAGGTGCCGCTGCCTAACTGGTTGCTCACCTCGGGCGACTACCTGGCGCAGATGACCCTGCCGCTGGCGCTGATCTGCATTGGCGGTACCCTGTCGCTGGCGGCGCTGCGTGACAGTGGCAGGCTGGCGATCGATGCCAGCCTGGTGAAGATGGTCTGGTTGCCGTTGGTCGGCACTTTGGGTGCCTGGCTGTGCGGTTTCCGCGGTGCCGAGCTGGGCATCCTGTTCCTGTACATCGGCAGCCCTACCGCTGCGGCCAGCTACGTGATGGCACGGGCGGCCAATGGCAACCATGAATTGGCTGCCTCGATCATCGTGATCACGACGCTAATGGCGGCGATCACCACCAATATCGGTATTTTCATCTTGCAGTGGGGCGGATGGATCTAGATCCTTGACTGCAAATAACAGCAATAACACTGCCTCACTGAGCTAAAGGACACTTCATGCAAGACCAGAGCACGCCCGAGCGCTTGCAGCGCGGGTTGAAGAACCGCCATATCCAGCTGATCGCGCTGGGTGGGGCCATCGGCACGGGGCTGTTTCTGGGGATCGCCCAGACCATTCAGCTGGCTGGCCCTTCCGTTTTGCTGGGCTATGCCATTGCCGGCCTGATGGCCTTCTTCATCATGCGCCAGCTTGGCGAAATGGTGGTCGAAGAGCCGGTCGCCGGCAGCTTCAGCCACTTTGCTCACCAGTACTGGAGCGAATTTGCAGGCTTCGTCTCGGGCTGGAACTACTGGGTGGTGTACGTGCTGGTGGGCATGGCCGAGCTGACGGCGGTGGGCATCTATGTGCAGTACTGGTGGCCAGACTTCCCTACCTGGGCGACGGCGGCGATCTTCTTCGTGGTCATCAACCTCATCAACCTGACGCAGGTGAAGGTCTACGGTGAGATGGAGTTCTGGTTCGCCCTGGTCAAGGTGGTGGCCATCGTCAGCATGATCGGCTTTGGTGCCTGGCTGCTGAGCAGCGGCCATGGCGGCCCGGATGCCAGCGTGGCCAACCTGTGGCAGTACGGTGGTTTCTTCCCTAACGGCGTCACTGGCCTGGTCATGGCCCTGGCCGTGATCATGTTCTCCTTCGGTGGGCTGGAGCTGGTGGGTATCACCGCTGCCGAGGCGGACAACCCGCGTCAGAGCATCCCCAAGGCCACCAACCAGGTGGTCTACCGCATCCTGATTTTCTACATTGGCGCCTTGGCGGTGCTGCTGTCGCTGTACCCATGGCAGAAGGTGGTGCAGGGGGGGAGCCCGTTCGTGATGATCTTCCATGAGCTGGACAGCGACCTGGTGGCGACCATCCTCAACGTCGTGGTGTTGACGGCTGCGCTGTCGGTTTACAACAGCTGTGTCTACGCCAACAGCCGCATGCTGTTCGGCCTGGCCAGCCAGGGCGATGCGCCGCGTCAGTTGCTCAAGGTCAGCCGCAGTGGCGTCCCGCTGACGGCGCTGGGCGTTTCGGCGTTCGCCACTGGCCTGTGCGTATTGATCAACTACCTGATGCCGGGGGAAGCCTTCGGTTTGCTGATGGCCCTGGCGGTGTCGGCGCTGGTGATCAACTGGGCGAGCATCAGCATTACCCACCTGAAGTTCCGCAAGGCCAAACTGGGCGCGGGCATTACCCCGTTTTATCAGAGCTGGGGGCACCCGATCACCAATTACCTGTGCCTGGCCTTCATCGTGCTGATTCTGGTGGTGATGTACCTGACGCCGCCGATTCGTATTTCGGTGATGTTGATTCCGGGGTGGATCGCGGTGCTGTGGGTGGCGTTCCGGTTGAAGAAGGCGCGGCAGGCGAGGGGCTGACAAAGCACCTGGCTTGAGCCTGGCCGCCTTGACGCTACCCCTTATGGCACCTCAATGCTGTCGGCGCCAGGCACGCACGGTGGTATACAGCAACACCACCGCTAGCACCGGCAGCACATAAAACAGCATGAGCCGTTCCAGGCGCCCGGCCAGTGGCATGCCGGTGGTAAAGGCCACCACATGCAGCCCATAGGCCAGGTACAGGCAAAGGAACACCAAGCCTTCAGCGCGGGTAATCCGGTACCCCGAATAAAACACCGGCAGGCTCAGCGCCGCCACACCCAGCATCACCGGCAAGTCAAAGGCCAGTGCGTTGGGTGAGATCGACAGCGGCTCTGGCGTGATCAACGCAGTCAGCCCCAATACACCCAGCAGGTTGAACAGGTTGCTGCCGATCACCGTGCCCACGGCGATCTCCCGTTCGCCGCGAAGGGCGGCGATCATCGCCGCCGCCAGCTCTGGCAGCGACGTGCACACCGCCACCACGGTCAGGCCGATGATGCGTTCGGACAGCCCCAGGTCGGTCGCCACCTCGACGACGGCTTCCAGCAGCAGGTGCCCGGCCAGGCTCAGCAGGCCAAGGCCGAGGGCAATCTGCAACAGGGCGCCAGACCAGAAGCGTGCGCCGCTGACGGTGATGAAGCTGGGCGCGGGGTAGGTGCGGGCGTAATGCCGCGATTGGTGCCAGAGCATGCCCAGGTAGCCCACCAGCGTCAGCAACAGCAGCAGGCCCTCCCAGCGGCCCAGGTAGCCATTGGCGGCGAGCGCATACACCAGCGCGCTGGCGACGATCATCAGGGGGATATCCAGGCGCACCAGCTGGCGTGATACGCGCAGTGGGATGATCAGCGCGGCCAGGCCGAGAATCACCAGCACGTTGAAGATATTGCTGCCGATCACGCTGCCGACTGCGACATCGGGTGCGCCTTGGTAGGCAGCCTGCAGGCTTACGGTGAGCTGCGGCGCGGTGCTGCCGAAGGCCACCAGGCTCAGGCCGATGATCAATGGCCGCACGTGCAGGCGCAGGGCCAGGCGCAGGGCCACACGTACCAGTAGCTCTGCACCGCAGGCCAGCAGCACGAGGGCGACGCCCAGTTGCAGGAGGCTGAAGGTGGGAAGGGTGGCGAGGTCGAAAATGGTCGGGCTCCAGTCGGTCAGTCGCTCAGACCTTGTACCCGGACGCGCGCCGTTCCGCTACGGAGCATGCCGATTTTTTCTGCTGCGGCGCGTGACAGGTCGATCAGCCGGCCACGTGTATGCGGGCCGCGGTCGTTGATGCGCACCACCACGCTGCGTTGGTTGGCAAGGTTGGTGACCAGCACCTTGCTGCCGAAGGGCAGGCTGCGGTGAGCGGCGGTGAGGCCATGCTGGTTGAAAGGCTCGCCACTGGCCGTGCGTTTGCCGTGGTGGCGGGCGCCGTAATAGGAGGCGGTACCGGTCTGGTTGTAGCCGCGAGGGTCGATGTCGTGGCTGGCGCAGCCGGCCAGC
>NZ_JANIAG010000136.1:0-15855 GCF_028682155.1 Pseudomonas sp. 39004 | reverse complement strand
GGTGGAAGTACGCCGCCACATCGATGTCAGGCAGCCTGGGTGGGTCGATCGGGCTCAGCGGGTAACCCCATTGATCGTTCACCAGGCGGGGGAATACGAAGTTCCGGTTTTTGGTGCGAAACAGTGCCGGCACTTCGGTCAGCCCGGATGCCAACAGGGGGACAGCGTTGAAGGCGCCGAATTCCGCTGTGGCGACGCCATCGGCTTTTGCTTGCAGGCTCTTGCCGTTGATCGCCTGATTCACCCCCTCGCCGAACAAGGCGACCCCACCGAGCGCGAAGACTGGCGCTAGCTCCGGCACCACCAGCGCCAACGGGGCCAACAGGTTCAGCGCGCTGACAAGGTAGCCGCGCCACTTGGCCTCGGTCACATCGCTGTTGCGGGTAATGAGAAAGTCCCCGTCCTGGTAGCAGCGCTCGCGTTGACGGTTGCTCAGGGCCAGGAACAGGTCACCGTGCAAGGGGGGGCTGTACTTGCTCGCGCGGTAGTTGACGTACTGCCTGGGTGGCCAGGTGCCGTCAGTGGTGAACCCTGAGCGATCGGGCGATAGGCGATGTACCTTGGGGTAAACCCCCAAGCCTTCCAAGGCGCTGTCCAGGCCGCTGAAATCCAGGCCGTCCGGCAGGTCGGCCAGGGCAAAGTGCTGGCGCAGCAGTTGACGTTTTTCGGCACTTTGGCATTGCAGGCCGACCCAGTCCTGCAGGGCGCTGTGGGTGGCAAACTCATGCAAGGGTGAACTGTTGCCAGGGAAATACAGCAGCGTCAAGTCACTGCCTTTGGCGCGGATGCACAGCAGGTCGGTGGCGGCATAGCCATAGATGTTCAGGGCTCTGACACGTAGTTCCTGGGTTGGCTGCATGAGCCCGGCCGCCTGCCAGGCGAGCTTGCGCCCGGCGTCGCTCAGGCTGCCTTCCTCGACTTGTTTGTTGCAGGCGCTGATGAAGTTGATCTTGGCCGCCAGACGATGATCTTGCAGGTAGTGCGCCCAGTAGTCGTCGAGGAGGGCCTTGTAGCGGTCATGGAAGTCCATGTGCCAGATGAATGTCTGCAGCGCTTCGGCGTGCACGGGTATGTGCGTGGTCGCATCGAAGCGAGGCGGGTCGGTCCTGCGAAACAGGCCATTGAACACCGAAAATCCCGCGCTGTTGTCCAGCAGGCCTGGTTTTGGCAGGCTCTGGACGATGTTCACCGGGCCTTCGGGGAAGGTTCCGGCCCAAGGCTCCGAGAACAGCGCGCCAATCAGGTTGCGGTTGGACTCGCCTTGCCAGTCCGACAATACCGCCATGGTGAGGGACATTCGCTCTGCGATGACAGCTTGATGCCCGCGGTAATGCAGGGTCACGACGTCGGTTTGGTCAGGGTCCAGGGTTATTCCCTGGCTTTGGTACCAGTCGCGGATGGCACGCGATGCTTCCTGGTCGGGGCGGGGGAAGTGCTTTAGATGGTCGCGAACGTACTGGGTGCCCGCAGCACTCACAAAGGGTATCGACATGGTAGGAACCTGTGATCGGCAAGGTTGGAACCCAAGGGTCTTGCAGGCACAGGGGGGCAGGGTGGTAGATACTGCAGCGGCTGTTACGGCCGGCGTTACTCGATGCTGTTGCCAAATGGCAGACGCGCGAGGTCGGGGGTGATGTCCCGTTCGCCAGCCGCTGCGTCGTTGAAGCCGACGGGCACCTTGCCACGCAGTTGCCAGGCAAAGGCAATGATTTCGGCAATGGTCAGGTACAGCGCCTCGGGTATCTGGTCGCCCAGCTCCAGCCGTGCCAGCAGGCGCACCAGCTCGGCGTTTTCGTAGATCGGCACCTCGTGTTCGCGGGCCAGGGCCAGAATCGCCTCGGCCAGGGCATCGTCGCCCTTGGCGCTGAGGGTGGGGGCCTGCTGGCCGTCGTAGCTCAGGGCAATGGCCTGGCGCGGTGTTTTGCCACTCATGCGTTTTCGTCCACCCAGCGTTGTTCGACTCGCGTGCGGGGGCCTTGGGGTGGGGTGCCGGGGTGGCATTCCAGGTCGCCGACGTCCAGGCCCCTGGCCAGCAGGCGCTCGCGCAGGGTGCCGAGCTGGCTGTCGATCAGCCGCGCGGTCTGTTCCCGCTCCGCCCACAGTTGCCCGTTCAGGCGGCCCTGGCTCAGTTGTGCCTGCACTTGCAAAGGGCCAAGCGGAGCGAGGTCGAAGGCCAACTCGATACGCCACAGCGCTTGTAGCGGGTCTTGCTCTTGGTGCTGGCGGTCAGCTTGCTGTTGCGGCGTTTCTTCGCGTTGCAGCTTGACTTGCAGCGGGATGAATTCCTGGCCATGGCGGATCGGCACTTCAGTCTGCCAGGTGGTCTGCAGGTTGCCGTTTTCAAGGTTGCCGCTCTGTTGCAGGCTGCTCATGGCATGGCTCTGCAGGCGTGAAACGGCCGCAGCAGCCAGGCGCAACAATTGTTGCAGGTCGCCTTCGTCTTCCATGGCCTTGAGTAGCCGCGAAGGCAGCGGAAACGCCCCTGGTTGCGGTTTCGGGCTGACCCGGTCGAGCATGCCCAAGGCGCCACGGGCGAGGGCCGGCAGGGTCAGGGCCAAGGTGCTTGGCATCAGGGCCGGTGCCCCGGGCGCGGTGACCGAGGCCTGGGTGATCAACCTGAGCAGATGGGCCTTGAGGTCGGTGGCCACGCTGGCTGGGAAGCCGCCCAGCAGCTTCGCTTCGAGGAAGGTACCGCTGTTGTTCAGGGCCTGGGCGACGGCTTTGGCATCGCCGAGCTGGCGCACGTCCGGCAACCCCGCCAGCAAACGCTCGGCACTGCTGCGCAGGCTACCGTCGGCGCCGGGGTCGCGGGCGACCTGCTGCAATGCACTGAGCAGGCCGGTTAACGAGGCTTGGCGATTTTGCTGGGTGAGCAGTTGCTGGGCGATGCTGAGCTGGTCTTGCCGGCCGCTGAGCGGTACGAATTGCAGCGACTGGTCGCCTTGCACCCGCGCGCTGAGCAGGCTGCCTACGGGCAGCGGGCGCGGGCTGTCGATGGTCAGGGTGGCACCGGCCTGCGCGCTGTTGAGCAGGCTCACCAGTGCCCGGTAACCGGCCGCCTGGCCAGGCGCTTGTAGGATGGGCTGGTTGGTCAGGACCTTGCCCTGCAACAGGGTGCCTACCGGTACTTTGGCCGTGTCCAGGCGGGTGAGGGTGGCGATGTTGCTGGCGCTGGCCTGTTGCAGCATGATCGCCAGGCGATTGCCCTCGGTCTGGCTGACGGTGACTTGGCTGCCGGGGGGTAGCGGCTGGCTGGCGCTGGCCTGCAATTGGGTCTGGGCGCCGTTGGCCTGGATCAGCCGCAGCACGACCTGGAACTCCCGGCCCAGCTGGCGTAGCGACACGACCTCGGCTTGCGCCGTTTCGCCGGGGGCGATCAAGCCGGGCTGTGCTTGGGTCAGGCGCAGCAGTTCGCCGGTCATGCCCGCCTTGATGGCCTGGGCGCTGATCGCGGTTTGTGCGCCGAGACTATTGATTTCAGTCATGATTGTATACAACCTGTCGAACCCGCCTCTTGGCAGCGAGGCCGTGCATGTAATAATGCCGCCCGCCCGCCACTGCCAGTATAACGGCAGCGAGGGGGGCGACTTGAGCCGTAAACTGGATAAGGCGAAACCGTGACCCTTCATCTCCAAGCCGCAGGCCTGGCCTGCGAGCGCGACTGGCGCCTGCTGTTCGAGCAGCTCGATTTCGAGCTGCGGCCCGGCGACATGCTGCAGATCAGCGGCCCCAACGGCAGCGGCAAGACCAGCTTGCTACGCCTGTTGGCCGGGTTGATGCAGCCGACCGCCGGGCAGATCCTGCTGGGCGGCAAGCCGCTGGCCGAGCAGCGCCATGCCTTGGCCAGCATCCTGCTGTGGATCGGCCACGCTGCGGGCATCAAGGACCTGCTCACCGCCGAAGAGAACCTAACCTGGCTTTGTGCCCTGCACCAGCCCGCCAGCGCCGAGCGCATCTGGGCGGCGCTGGCGGCAGTCGGCCTGCGCGGCTTCGAAGACGTGCCTTGCCATACCTTGTCGGCCGGCCAGCAGCGCCGTGTAGCCCTGGCCCGGCTGTACCTGGACAGCCCGCCCTTGTGGATTCTCGACGAACCGTTCACCGCCCTCGACAAACAAGGTGTGGCGCAGCTCGAAGCGCACCTGGCAGCGCATTGCGAGCAGGGTGGCACGGTGGTGCTGACCACCCACCACAGCCTTGACCGCAAGCCGTCGGGCTACCGTGAACTGAACCTGGGGCAATGGGCGGCATGAGCGTATTCATCCTGTTGCTGCGCCGCGAAGCGCGTCTGTTGTTCCGCCGCCCCGCAGAACTGGCCAACCCACTGGTGTTCTTCGCCATCGTGGTTGCCCTGTTCCCGCTGGCGGTCGGCCCTGAAAGCCAATTGTTGCAAACCTTGTCACCTGGCCTGGTGTGGGTCGCGGCCTTGCTGGCTGTGCTGTTATCGCTGGACGGCCTGTTCCGCAGCGATTTCGAGGACGGCTCGCTGGAGCAGTGGGTGCTGTCGCCCCACCCGCTGGCGCTGCTGGTGCTGGCCAAGGTGCTGGCGCACTGGATCTTTTCCGGCCTGGCGCTGGTATTGTTGGCGCCACTGCTGGCGCTGATGCTGGGGTTGCCGAGCCATTGCCTGCCGGTGCTGCTCGCCTCCTTGCTGCTGGGCACGCCGGTGCTGAGCCTGTTGGGTGCAGTGGGTGCGGCGCTGACGGTCGGCCTCAAACGTGGCGGGTTGCTGCTGGCGTTGCTGATTCTGCCGTTGTATATCCCTGTATTGATCCTGGGCAGTGGTGCGTTGCAGGCGGCGTTGCAGAATATGCCCGCCACTGGCCACCTGCTCTGGCTTGCCAGCCTCACGGCCCTGGCGGTGACACTGGCACCCTTTGCGATAGCGGCCGGCCTGAAGATCAGCGTCGGCGAATAACGAGTCCTGGGCTCTCAAGCCCGGCTAATACCCTGGATGTACCCTGATGAAAATGAGTTGGACGTGGTTCCACAAACTCGGTTCTCCCAAATGGTTCTATGCCATCAGCGGCCGCATGCTGCCATGGCTGACCGTCTGCGCCATCGTGCTGTTGCTGGTGGGCGTCACCTGGGGCCTGGCGTTCGCGCCCCAGGATTACCAGCAGGGCAACAGTTTCCGCATCATCTACATCCATGTGCCGGCGGCGATGCTGGCGCAATCGTGCTACGTGCTGCTGGCGGTGGCCGGGGTGGTGGGGCTGGTGTGGAAGATGAAACTGGCCGACGTCGCCCTGCAATGCGCCGCGCCCATCGGCGCCTGGATGACCGCCGTGGCGCTGGTCACCGGCGCCATCTGGGGCAAGCCGACCTGGGGTAGCTGGTGGGTGTGGGATGCGCGGCTGACGTCGATGCTGATCTTGCTGTTCTTGTACTTCGGCATTATTGCGCTGGGCCAGGCAATCAGTAATCGTGACAGCGCGGCCAAGGCCTGCGCGGTGCTGGCCATCGTCGGGGTAATCAACATACCGATCATCAAGTATTCGGTGGAGTGGTGGAACACCCTGCATCAGGGCGCCACCTTCACCCTCACCGAAAAACCTGCGATGCCCGCCGAGATGTGGCTGCCGCTGCTGTGCACGGCACTGGGCTTCTACTGCTTCTTCGGCGTGGTGCTGTTGTTGCGCATGCGCCTTGAGGTGCTCAAGCGCGAGGCACGCGCCAGTTGGGTCAAGGAGGAAGTGTTGAACAGCCTGGGGCGGAGGGCCGCGCAATGAGTTTTGCCTCGTTCGGTGATTTCCTCGCCATGGGCCACCACGGCCTGTATGTGTGGACGGCCTATGGCATCTGCCTGGCGGTACTGGCGCTGAATGTCGCCACCCCGCTGCTGGCCCGCCGTCGCTACCTGCAAGATGAGGCGCGCCGCTTGCGCCGGGAGAACAACCAGTGAATCCGCAGCGCAAGAAACGCCTGTTGCTCATCGCCGGCCTGCTGGTCGGTGTCGGGATTGCCGTCGGCTTTGCCCTGAGCGCATTGCAGCAGAACATCAACCTGTTCTACACGCCGACTCAGATCGCCAATGGCGAAGCCCCCCTGGATACCCGTATTCGGGCTGGCGGCATGGTCGAAAAAGGTTCGGTGCAGCGCTCGGCTGACTCGCTCGACGTGCGCTTCGTGGTCACTGACTTCAACAAGTCGGTGCCGATCACCTACCGCGGTATCCTCCCCGACCTGTTCCGTGAAGGACAGGGCATCGTTGCCCTGGGCAAGCTCAATGGTGAAGGTGTGGTGGTGGCCGATGAAGTGCTGGCCAAGCACGACGAGAAGTACATGCCGCCCGAGGTCACCAAGGCCTTGAAGGAAAGCGGCCAGGCCGCTGCGGGCGCGGAGGCCAAGCCATGAACGCGGCGCTGGTGATTCCCGAACTCGGCCAGTTGGCGATGATCCTGGCCATCTGTTTTGCCGCCGTGCAGGCCAGCGTGCCGCTGCTCGGCGCGTGGCGCGGTGACAGCCTGTGGATGAGCCTGGCGCGGCCGGCGGCCTGGGGGCAATTTGCCTTCCTCAGCTTTGCCTTCGCCTGCCTCACCCATGCCTTCATGACCGACAACTTCTCGGTTGCCTATGTGGCCAGCAACTCCAACAGCGCCTTGCCCTGGTACTTCAAGTTCAGTGCCGTGTGGGGCGCGCACGAGGGCTCGCTGCTGCTCTGGGCGTTGATCCTGGGGGGCTGGACCTTCGCCGTGTCGGTGTTCTCGCGCCAGCTGCCGCAAGTGATGCTGGCCCGAGTGCTGGCGGTGATGGGCATGATCAGCGTGGGCTTCCTGAGCTTCCTGATCATCACCTCCAACCCGTTCCAGCGCCTGCTGCCGCAAGTGCCAACCGACGGTCGCGACCTCAATCCGCTGCTGCAGGACATCGGCCTTATCGTCCACCCGCCGATGCTGTACATGGGCTATGTCGGTTTTTCGGTGGCTTTCGCCTTCGCCATCGCCGCCTTGCTCGGCGGGCGCCTTGACGCGGCCTGGGCGCGCTGGTCGCGGCCGTGGACCATTGTCGCCTGGGCCTTCCTCGGTGTGGGCATCACCCTGGGCTCCTGGTGGGCTTACTACGAGCTGGGCTGGGGTGGCTGGTGGTTCTGGGACCCGGTGGAAAACGCCTCGTTCATGCCTTGGCTGGTGGGTACGGCATTGATCCACTCGCTGGCGGTGACCGAGAAACGCGGGGTGTTCAAGAGCTGGACCGTGCTGTTGGCGATCGCAGCCTTCTCGTTGAGCCTGTTGGGCACCTTCCTGGTGCGATCCGGGGTGCTGACCTCGGTGCATGCGTTCGCCGCCGACCCGTCACGCGGCGTGTTCATCCTGATCTTCCTGCTGTTTGTGGTGGGCGGCTCGCTGACCCTGTTCGCCCTGCGCGCGCCGGTGGTCAAGAGCCAGGTCGGCTTTGCCCTGTGGTCGCGCGAGACGCTGTTGCTGGCCAACAACCTGGTGCTGGTGGTGGCGGCGTCGATGATTCTGCTCGGCACCCTGTACCCGCTGGTGCTCGATGCCCTGACCGGGGCCAAGCTGTCGGTCGGCCCGCCGTACTTCGATGCGTTGTTCCTGCCGCTGATGGCACTGTTGATGGTCGTGCTCGGCTTCGGTGTGGTGGTGCGCTGGAAGGACACCCCCGGCAAGTGGCTGGCGAGCATGATGACCCCGGTGCTGATCGGCAGTGCGGTACTGGCCCCGGTCGCCGGTTTTATCGTCGACGACTTCGACTGGCCCACGCTGACCGCCTTTGCCCTCGCGGCCTGGGTGGTGCTCAGCGGGCTGCGTGATGTGCTCGAAAAAACCCGTCACAAGGGCCTGGCCAAGGGCATGCGCGGCCTCACCCGCAGCTACTGGGGCATGCAGCTGGCGCACTTTGGCCTGGCAGTGTGCGCACTGGGCGTGGTGCTGTCGAGCAACAACAGTGCCGAGCGCGACCTGCGCATGGCGCCGGGTGAAAGTGTCGAGCTGGGTGGTTATCACTTCCTGTTCCAGGGCGCCAAGCACTTCGAGGGGCCGAACTTCATCTCCGACAAAGGCACCGTGGTGGTGTCCCGCGATGGCCGTGAAGTGACCACGCTGCACCCCGAGAAGCGGCTGTACACCGTGCAGCAGTCGATGATGACCGAAGCTGGCATCGACGCAGGCTTCACCCGCGACCTGTACGTCGCCCTGGGCGAGCCGCTGGAAAACGGTGCCTGGGCGGTGCGCGTGCATATCAAACCATACGTCCGCTGGATCTGGCTGGGCGGTCTGCTGACCGGCCTGGGCGGGTTGCTGGCGGCCCTCGACCGGCGTTACCGCGTCAAGGTCAAGACCCGGGTGCGTGATGTCCTGGGCGTGTCTGGAGCAGCTGCATGAAGCGTTGGATCATGGTGGTGCCACTGGCGGTGTTTCTGCTGGTGGCGGTTTTCCTCTACAAGGGGCTGTTCCTCAAGCCCGACGAGCTGCCCTCGGCGATGATCGGCAAGCCCTTCCCGGCATTTGCCCTGGCCTCGGTGCAGGGTGACCGCAACCTGACCCAGGCCGACCTGCTGGGCCGCCCGGCGTTGGTCAATGTGTGGGGCACCTGGTGCCCGTCGTGCAAGGTCGAGCACCCGTACCTGAACCAGCTGGCCGAGCAAGGCGTGGTGATTCATGGGGTCAACTACAAGGACGACAATGGCGCCGCGTTGAAGTGGTTGGCCGAATACCACAACCCGTACCAGCTGGACATCCGCGACGAGCAGGGCACCCTGGGCCTGGACCTGGGCGTGTATGGCGCGCCGGAAACCTTCCTGATCGACGCCAAGGGCATCATCCGCTACAAGCACGTGGGTATCGTCGATGCCAGCGTCTGGCGCGAACAGCTGGCGCCGCTGTACCAGGGCCTGGTCGATGAGGCCAAGCCATGAGGCGGGGGCTGGCAGCCGTGGTGCTGGGGTTGGCCCTTGGCCTGGGCCTGGCCGGTGTGGCCAGGGCGGCCATCGATACCTACCAGTTTCGCGACGACGCCGAACGTGAGCGTTATCAGCAACTGACCAAGGAACTGCGCTGCCCCAAGTGCCAGAACCAGGACATCGCCGACTCCAACGCGCCGATTGCCGCCGACCTGCGCCGCGAGATCTTCCGCATGCTGGGCGAAGGCAAGAACAACGCGCAGATCGTCGACTTCATGGTCGACCGCTACGGCGATTTCGTGCGGTACAAGCCGGCGCTCAGCGCGCGTACCTGGCTGTTGTGGTTCGGCCCGGGGGTCTTGCTGGCCGGCGGCTTCGTGGTGCTGGTGGTGATTGTGCGTCGCCGCCGCGCCACGGTGGCCCACGGTGCCAATGAGCTGTCCGTCGAAGAACGCGAACGTCTCGCCAAACTGCTGGAAAAAGAACAGACCCATGATTGAATTCTGGCTTAGCGCGGGCCTCCTGCTGCTCGCTGCCCTCAGCTTTCTGCTGATCCCGATCCTGCGTGGCCGTCGCCGTCAGCAAGAGGAAGACCGCACCGCCCTGAACGTTGCCCTGTACCAGGAACGCGTTGCCGAACTGGCGGCCCAGCAGGCCGCTGGCGTGCTCGACGAGGCGCAGCTGGCCAAGGGCCGTGACGAGGCGGCCCGCGAGCTGCTGGCCGACACCGAAGGCAGCGAGCCCCCACGCCAGGGCCATCTGGGTAAAACCCTGCCGCTGTTGGCGGCGGTGCTGGTGCCGCTGATGGCCTTGGGGCTGTACCTGCATTTTGGCGCGGCCGACAAGGTTGAGCTGACCCAGGAGTTTGCCCAGGCGCCGAAGACCATGGAGGAGATGACCACACGCCTTGAACGGGTCGTGAAGGCCCAGCCAGATTCGGCCGAGGCCCTGTATTTCCTGGGCCGTGCCTACATGGCCGAGCAGCGTCCAGCCGATGCGGCGCGTACGTTCGAGCGTGCGGTGGCCTTGGCCGGGCGCCAGCCCGAGTTGCTAGGGCAGTGGGCCCAGGCGCAGTACTTCGCTGCCGACAAGCAATGGAACCCGCAGCTGCAGGGACTGACCGACGAAGCCCTCAAGGCCGACCCCAACGAAGTGACCAGCCTGGGGCTGCGCGGTATTGCCGCTTTCGAGGGGGAGCGCTACCAGGAAGCCATCGACTACTGGAAGCGCCTGCTGGCGCAACTGCCCGAAGGCGATGCATCGCGTGCCGCCTTGCAGGGGGGTATCGACCGTGCTGCCGAGCGCCTGGGAAGTGAGCCTGGCCCGTCCGTGGCGCCGGTGGCTGCCCGCCTGACGGTGCGGGTGGAGCTGGCTGCGGCGCTCAAGGACAAGGTCAAGCCAGACGACACGGTGTTCATCTTCGCCCGTGCCAGTAACGGCCCGCCGATGCCGCTGGCGGCAAAGCGGGTGACCGTGGCGCAGTTGCCGATCGAGGTGGAGTTGTCCGATGCCGACGCGATGATGCCGCAGATGAAACTGTCGGACTTTACCGAAGTCCAACTGGTTGCCCGTGTCTCGCGTGCCGGCCAACCGACCCACGGCGAGTGGATCGGCCAGGGTTCGCCATTGGCCACTGCCACCCAGGCCACGCAGCACCTCACCATCGACAGCCCTGACCCGTAAGAGAGCATTGCCATGCACAGCACCGTCCGCCTGACCCTGATCACCCTTGCCCTGGGTTTGTCCGCGTGTACGGTGCATGAGCCTTACGAGCAGCCCGCGCCGCCGATCGAGCGGGTGCCGCCGCACCAGGGGCCGGTGGTCAAACCGCTGCCGGGCGGGCAGCCTTCGACCTCGCCAAGCAAACCTGCGGCCACCCCCAAACCGATGCCACGTACCTCCGCCAGCTTCGCCCCGCCGCCAGGGGGAGCCAGCCACTGGGACCCGAAACTGGGTGTATACGTGCTGGAGAAAAAGCCCAACACCTTCTATCGCCAGCGCACCTATTACCGCTACGACGGCGGCTGGAGCTGGTCGCTGAGCCCGGATGGCCCATGGCAGGGCACCGACAGCAGCGGTGTTCCGGGTGGCCTCGGACGCGCCTTCGCCCAATAGGCTCAGAGATGCCCTCCCGGTACAGTACAGTTGACTGCTCAATTACCGATTGACTGTACCGCCCGCTGACTCCGCATAATGCCCCTTCGATAAGACGCGGAGGTGGCATGAGCAAGACAGTCCTGGTGTTGGTAGAAACCGTCGACGATTACCTGCCCTTGCTGGAACAGGCGGGTTATCGGCTGATTCGCGCCCCGTCGCCGCAACTGCGTGCCGACGCCATCCAGCGCCACGCCCATCAAATCGATGCGGTGCTCACCCGTGGCCCGCTGGGCCTGACTGCCGCAGAGATCGATGCGCTGCCCGCATTGCAGATCATCTGCGTGATCGGGGCCGGCTACGAGCAGGTCGACCTGGCCGCCGCCGCCGCCCGTGGTATTACCGTCACCAACGGCGCCGGGGCCAATGCCAGCGCAGTCGCCGACCATACCCTGGCCATGCTGCTGGCGCTGC
Organism: Pseudomonas sp. 39004; assembly: GCF_028682155.1. Classification (NCBI taxonomy): domain Bacteria; kingdom Pseudomonadati; phylum Pseudomonadota; class Gammaproteobacteria; order Pseudomonadales; family Pseudomonadaceae; genus Pseudomonas; species Pseudomonas sp. 39004. The sequence goes on along the minus strand of NZ_JANIAG010000136.1, from coordinate 4,430 downwards.
TGCGCGACATTCCCCGTGCCGACGCCAGTACCCGCCGCGGCGAGTGGAACCGGGTAATCAGCCCTTCGGTGAGCGGCAAGCGCCTGGGCATTCTCGGCCTGGGGGCAGTGGGGCTGGCGATCGCCAAGCGTGCCAACCTCGGCTTCGACATGAGCATCAGCTACCACAGCCGCACCCCTCGGCAGAGCGTGCCCTACACCTGGTACGACAGCCCGTTGCACCTGGCCGATGCCGTCGACATCCTGGTGGTGGCCACGCCTGGCGGCGCCACTACTCGTCATCTGGTCGATGCTGCGGTGCTTGAAGCCCTGGGGGCCGAGGGTTACCTGGTGAATATCGCCCGTGCCAGCGTGGTGGACACCCAGGCCCTGGTGGCGGCGCTGGCTGGCGGGCAGCTTGCCGGCGCTGCGCTGGACGTGTTCGATGACGAGCCCGAAGTGCCCGATGCCCTCAAGGCCCTCGGCAACACCGTATTGACCCCGCACGTGGCTGGCCAGTCACCGGAGGCTGCGCGGGACACGGTGATGCTGGTGCTGCGCAACCTGCAGGCGTTCTTCGCCGGCGAGCCGGTGCTGACCCCGGTTCACGACTGACCCTTTTCATACAGGTGCCCGGCAGCGGCCCGGCCAACAAGGAGTGTGTGCATGCAACTCGAGATCTTCCAGGTCGATGCGTTTTCCGCTGAACCCTTCGGTGGCAACCCGGCGGCGGTGATCCCGCTGCAAAGCTGGCTGCCAGACGATGTGCTGCAACGTATCGCCGAAGAGAACAACTTGTCCGAAACCGCCTATTTCGTGCGTAACGGCGAGGGTTACGACCTGCGTTGGTTCACCCCGACGGTCGAAGTCGACCTGTGTGGCCATGCCACCCTGGCCTCGGCGTATGTGCTGTTCGAGCAGCTGGGTGAGCAGGCGCCAGTGTTGCGTTTCAATACCCGCAGTGGCGAATTGCGCGTCAGCCGAGGTGTTGATGGGCTGTTGGCGATGGATTTTCCGGCCAAGCAGCCGGTTGCGGTGGAGGTGCCGGCAGGCTTGCTGGAGGCGCTGGGCTTGAGCGGTGCGCGGGCGGTGTACAAGTCCGACGACTATGTGGTGGTGATTGATGACGCCTCGCTGCTTGACCCGCTGAAGCCGGACTTCGTTGCGCTGTCGGCTTTTGCCGTGCGCGGTATCGCCGTGACTGCGCCGGGGCGCGGGTATGATTTTGTCACCCGTTGGTTTGGTCCGCGGGTTGGTGTGAATGAGGACCCGGTCACGGGGTCGGCGCATACCTCCCTGGCGCCGTTGTGGGCCGAACGGTTGGGCAAGGGTGTTTTGAGCTGCGAGCAGGGTGGGGCGCGCAAGGGGCAGCTGCGTTGCGAAGTGCCGGGCAATGGCCGGGTGATCATTAGCGGGCGGGGGGCGTTGTACCTGCGGGGGAGTGTGTTTATCTGAGTTGGGTGTGTGGGTTTAAAGGTGTAGGCCTTGGGGTTTGCAGCGCCTATGAAATCGAGCGCCGCCCGCGCGGCGCATCGCGACGCAAGGCCGCTCCTACATTTGTTTCGGGCCAGTTATTCCTGGGGTAATGGCGCGCGGCCTCTTGGTGCCCACCTCGATATCGCGTCGTACAAACAAGGCGGTCGCGCGCCAATGGCACAGGCCTCACTGGCCCGAAACAGATGTAGGAGCGGCCTTGCGTCGCGATGCGCCGCGCGGGCGGCGCTCGATTTCATAGGCGCTGCAAAACCCCAGACATGCACCTATAAACCCCAAAGCCATCCCCAGTCATTGTCTCTCGGGCGAAGATGCAGTCAATGCGCCAGCATGAAACACCGACTGCGCTTGCCAAACCTGTGCATTCCTGAGAAAAGGGCGGCTTTGATTTTTCAGCGTTGGAGCATGCCATGAGCAGCGAACTGCAGATCATCGACCTCGTCGAAGGCGACGGCAAGGCCGCCGTCAAAGGCGCCCTCATCACCACTCAGTACACCGGCTGGTTGGCCGACGGCAGCGAGTTCGATTCGTCCTGGTCGCGCGGCAAGCCTTTCCAGTGCGTGATCGGTACCGGTCGGGTGATCAAAGGGTGGGACCAAGGCCTGATGGGCATGCGCGTTGGTGGCAAGCGCAAATTGCAGGTGCCGGCGCAGTTGGGCTATGGCGAGCGCAGTGTGGGTGCGATTCCGCCGCATTCGGACCTGACGTTTGAGATCGAACTGCTGGAAGTGCTGACGCGGGATGACTGAGTGATTGATGTGGTTTTTGGTGTGCAATCATCAAGGCATGCACACCACCCCCCGAAAATTGCGCAAGGTATACATAATTCAGCAACACCCATCCCCTAACCTAAGCCTTGCTCAAGGAATGGCAATCACACGCCAGGGAGGAACCAAACGGGTTCAAGGCACTCTGACCCTCACTCGTTGCCAAGTATGGCACTCACTACAAGGACGCCTCGCGGCTGCGGCGCCGGGCTGGGTGGCGGGTCAACTCGATTCTCTCTGCCACATGAGCCTGCCTTGATGAAGTTGCCAACGTTTCTCCGCCGTCGTCGCCACCTGCTGCTAAGCCTGATGCTCACAGCCGTAGCCATACCGCTGGCGTTGGAAGCTGTCGAAAGCCGCGCGCAGCCGGCCGATGGCACGCAGACCCTGGTGTTTCTGCGCCACGCCGAGAAACCCGGCGAAGGGCTGGGGCAACTGAACTGCCAAGGCCTCAACCGTGCACTGGACCTGGCCACGTTGCTGCCGGAGCGTTTCGGCAATGCCGACTACGTATTCGCCGCCAACCCGTCGCGGCATGTCGAGGAAGGCAGCAAGGACGAGAGCTACAGTTATATCCGCCCATTGATGACCATCACCCCCAGCGCCATCCGCCTGGGCCTGCCGGTGAACATCGACTACGGCGCCAACGATACCGACGAGCTGGCCGAAGAACTGCTGAGCGACAAGTACCGCAACGCGACCGTCTACACGGCATGGTCCCACGGCTACCTGCCCGAACTCATCAATACCGTGGCCGGCAAGGCCCTGGGTGAAGAGCGGGTGATCACCGAAGACTGGAACGGTGATGATTTCGACACGCTGTACGTGCTTACCCTGACGTGGCACGACGGCAAGGCCAGCCTGCTCAGCCGCAACGTGCGCCAAGGCCTCAACGACGGCGCGCATAGCTGCCCGACCTGATCCGCTGTTACTGTCTTGGCAGGGAAGCCGAAACAGGGGCACTGCAAGATGCAAAAAGTGACGGTAATTGGCGGCGGGGTGATTGGCCTGGCGACAGCCTATGCGCTGGTGCGCGAGGGGCTTGCTGTGGACCTGATCGAGGCGCGGGACCGCCTGGCGTCTGCCACCAGTTTCGCCAACGGCGGGCAGCTGTCTTACCGCTATGTGGCGCCATTGGCCGACGCCGGTGTGCTCTGGCAGGCGTTGGGCTGGATGCTGCAGGGGGATTCGCCGCTGCGCTTGCGGTTGCGCCTGGACCCGGCGCAGTGGCGCTGGTTGATGGCGTTCATGCTGGCCTGCCGGCGCAGCGTCAACCGCCGCAACGGTGCACAACTGCTGACGTTGGCGCTGGAAAGCCAGGCCGCCCTGGCGCGTTGGCGCGAGGCCGATGGGCTCACCGATTTCGCCTGGCGGCGTAACGGCAAACTGGTCGCCTTCCGCAGCGAGCGGGCGTTCGCCCATGGGCGTGAGCGCCTGCTTGATCGGAGCAGCCAACGGGTACTCGATGCTGCCGAACTGCGCGCCCTGGAGCCGGCATTGGCCGAGGCGCCGTTTGTGGGCGGGGTTCTGACGCCTGATGAGGAAGTCGCCGACTGTCACCGTTTTTGTGAACGCCTGGCCGAGCGCTTGCGCGCATCCGGGCAGTGCCGGTTCCTGCTTGGCAGGCCCGTGACGCGGCTGATCGCCCATCAGGAGCAGGTCGTTGCGCTGCACCTGGGGGGCGAGCAGGTTGACGTTCAGCGCCTGGTGCTGTGCGCGGGGCATCGCAGTGCAGGGCTGGCGCTACCGGGCTTGAGGCTGCCGGTCTATCCGCTGAAGGGCTACAGCCTGACAGCGCCGATCAACACGGAACATCGGGCGCCAGGACTCAGCCTTACCGACTACGAGCGCAAGATCGTCTATGCACGCCTGGACCGGCAATTGCGGGTTGCAGCGATGGTGGACATCGTCGGCTTCGACGAGTCGGTGGATGCGCGCAGGCTCAACAGCATGCGCCGGCTGGCACTTGATACGTTGCCCGATGCCGCAGACTACGAGCAGGCAGTAGAGTGGGCGGGGATGCGGCCGGCGACCCCTACCGGGGTGCCGATCATTGGCGCTACGGCTTACCGAAACCTGTGGCTGAACCTGGGGCATGGGGCATTAGGCTTTACCTTGGCCTGTGGCAGTGGGGAGCGGTTGGCCAGGATGTTGCGCTGACTGGACCGGCCACTTCGCGGGGCAAGCCCGC
>NZ_JANIAG010000135.1:0-15861 GCF_028682155.1 Pseudomonas sp. 39004 | reverse complement strand
CTCAAAAGCTGGCCTTCACCGACACCATGAAATTACGCGGTTCCCCATAGTAGTTGCCAAAGGTCTCTGTCCCGATGCTGGCGTAATAGCGCTTGTCGAACAGGTTGTTGCCGTTAAGCGCCACCGACCAGGTCTCATCGATCCGATACCCGATCCGCCCGTTCCACACCGCATACCCCGCCTGGCTGATCTTCTCGCCACTGGCCGGCGAAAGCCGGAAGTTGTCACTTTGCGCATTCACCCCGGCGCCAATGCTGACCCGCTCCAACGCACCCCCCAAGGTGTACTCACCCCACAAGCGCAACACATGGCGAGGCACATAGCTGTTGAACGCCGCGCCATTCAAACTGCTGTCGATATCATCTAGCGTCTTGGTCTGGGTATAGGTGTACCCCGCCAGCAACTGCAGCCGCTCGATCACTTCACCGCTGAGCTCGGCCTCGAACCCTTGGGCACGCACCCGGCCGGCGTTCACGTAGCAATAACCATCGGATGACGGGCAAGACGAGTTGAAGTCGGTTTGCGCCTGGTCTTTCTGAATGGTGCGGAACAGGTTGAAGGCGCCGTTCAAACGGCCGTCGTACCAGGCACCCTTGATCCCCAGCTCATAGCTCTGGCCCACCAGTGGTTTGAGTGTGGAGCCGTCTTCTGCCCGGTAGTTGCCTTGCGGGGTGAAGATGTCCGAATAGCTGGCGTAGGCCGTCAGGTTCTCGTTCAGGTCCAGCAGCACGCCGGCAAACGGTGTGACCTGCCCGGTCTCACGGGTGTTGGAGGGCTGCGATTCACCGCTTCTGATGAAGACGGAATCCGTCTTGGAGTCGTACCAGCTCACCCGGCCACCGACCACCACGGTCAACGGGTCGGCCAGTTTCAAGCGCAGGGTCGAGTAGAGGCCCTTTTGCGTGGTCTTGGTCTTGACCGGCCCGCCGCGCGACGAGTTTTCGATGAAGTAACTGTCATCGGGCTCTGGGATGAACTTGTCGGGGTTGAACACATTCTGGCGCTGCGGCAGAAACGCTACCGAATAGAAGTCGTCCTTGTTCGAGCGGCTGGCGTTCATGCCCAGCACCAGTTCATGTTGCTGGCCGAACGCGTCGAACTTGCCATCCAGGTAGGCGTCCAGGCCGTAGTCGACCTGGTCGTAGTCATACATGCTGCCCAGCATGCCGGTGGTGTCGATGCCGGGCGTTACCGCGCCCGAAGCGAACGCGTACTTGATGTCCTGGGTGTTCTTTGTATAAACACTGGCAACCTTGAGCTTCCAGTCTTCATTGACCTGGTGGGTGAGGTCGCTGAACACGGTCGTGCGCTTGCTGCGCCAGGTGTTCCAGGAGGGGTCGAGGCAGGTCGAGCGGCTGAGGTTGAGGTCGCTGCGGTCCTTGTAGCGCGGCAGGCCACCCCAGCACGGGTTGGCGTCGACATCTTCATAGGCAACGCCCAGCCCCAGGGTCGTGTCGGGGCTCAGGTCGAAGTCGAGCGCGCCGTAATACACCTGGTCCTTGCGGTTGGCGTCGTCTACAAAATAGTGCCGGCTCTGCTCGGCCACCACCGCCCGGCCACGCAGGGTGCCGGCCGCGTTCAGCGGGCCACCGGTGTCGATCTGCCCGCGGTAGTTGTCCCAGCTGCCACCGGACAAGGTGATGTCGGTATGCGCATCGGCAAGGCCACGCTTGCGCACGAAGTTCACCCCGCCTGCGGTGCCGCCCGAGCCCTTCATCATGCCTGCAGCGCCGCGCAGCACTTCGACCCGGTCGTAATACGCCATGTCACTGCTGAAGCTGTCGGCCTGGACATACAGGTTGCCCATGTCCAACGGCACGCCGTCGTACTGGTACTGGCCCGACATGCGGAACCCGCGCGAATAGAAGTATTTGCCGCCCATGGTCGAGTCGTACACGGTAATGCCCGGCGTCTTCTCCATGACCTGGTCGATGGTGTAGAGGTTCTGGTCGTCCATCATCTTGCGCGTCATCACCGTGACCGATTGCGGCGTCTCCTTCAGCGAGTGCTCGCCCTTGCCGATGGTCACCGCGCCGGTGGTGTACGAGCCGCTGTTTTCAGTGGTCGCGCCCAGCACCTGGCCGGTGATGTTGGTGGCCCCCAGCTCCATCGCCGAACCCGAAGACGGCACGGCCCGCAGCACATAGGTACCGTTTGACTGCGGCTCGGCCTGCAGGCCGCTGCCTGCCAGAATCTGGGTGAAGCCTTCGCTGACACCGAATGCCCCTTTGAGCCCTGCGCTGTGCAAGCCGTCTGTCTGCTTGGCATCGAACGACAGCGCAGCCCCCGCTGCACTGGCATAGCGGCTGAGCACTTCGGTCAGGCTGCCCCCGGCAATGTCGAACGTCCTGACGCCGTTCTGCTGCACCGGCACCTGTGCCGCGAACGTGATCGTGGGCCAGGCACCTGCAGTGGTTGCCGCCAACAGCCCGATTTTTACCGCCGTCGCCAGACGACCACGCTTGAACACTCCAGACATGCCAATCCTCCCCCAGAAAACGATCAATGAATCCCATTGGGGGATGAGCCGAACGATGCGAACAAAAAGTGCAAAAGCGCCGGAAGTTTTTTCAACTCACAGCGCCAGTGGGCTGTCAGGCGGTGCCACGTTGACCCAAAAACGGCTGAAGCGCGTGACGCGCAGCGCAAAGCCGCTTTCCAGCGCCGCCAGCGCTCGGTCGGTGTCATCGATGGGGAATGCGCCCGAGACCTTCAATTGCGCAATGCGCGGATCGCAGCGCAGCACCCCGGTGCGATAGCGCGACAGGTCGGCAAGCAGTTCGGCCAAGGGGCGATCGAGGGCAATGATGCTGCCTTGCTGCCAGGCCCCCACAGACGCGTCGTTGCGCCGTAGTGCCCCCACCGAGCGGTCAGAAAAGGCAATGGATTGCCCAGCCTCCACACGCACGGCCAGAGCACCGCTGGCCGCCCTGACTTCCACCGCTTTTTCGAGGACCGCCACTTCACCGCCCAGCGCTTGGGCGCGCACGATAAAGCGCGTGCCCAGCGCGCGTACCTGGCCATGCCGGGTGCGCACCGTGAACGGCCGTTGCGCGGGGTCGACAGCAGTGGTGACCAGAATCTCACCGCGCAGCAGTTCCAGCACCCGTTGCTGGCCGTCGTACTTGAGGTTCACCGATGTGTCGGTGTTGAGCAGCAGCGAGCTGCCATCGGCCAGGCGAAATGCGCGGCGTTCACCCACCGCAGTGCGGTAGTCGGCAAACTGTTGCTGGGCAGTGTCGCTGCGCCAACCCAGCCAGCCCAGCGACGTCGCCGGCACCAGCACGACCACACTGCGCAGCAACTGGCGCCGAGAGCGCTCGGCACCGCGCAGGGCAGGTGCCGCCAGGGCGCCGGGCACGCTTGTCAGCTGCTCGCCCACGGCGGCCATGCGTTGCCAGGCTTGGCGGTGAACCGGGTCGGCAACCAGCCAGTCGTTCCAAGCGCGGCGGTCGGCATCGGTTGCGATGCCCGAATGAAGCCTTGCGTACCAGCGGGCGGCGACGCTGATGGCTTGCAACTCGGCAGGCGAAAGGCTCATGCCTGTTGCAACTGCATCAAGCAGCAGTGCTCCATGGCCTTGGCCATGTAGTTGTTGACGCTGCGTACGCTGATGTTCAGTTGCTCGGCAATCTGCGGGTAGGTCAGGCCATCGAACTGCGACAGCATGAACACTTGCTTGACCTTGGTGCCAAGCCCTTGCAGCAGGCGGTCGATTTCCACCAGTGCCTGCAACAAAATCGCCTGTTCCTCCAGCGAAGGCTGCAGCGCTTCGGGCAAGCTAGCCAAGGCCTCCAGGTAGGCTTGCTCCAGTGAACGCCGGCGGATCAGATCGATCAGCAGGCCTTTGGCGATTCTCGACAGGTAGGGGCGCGGCTCGCGGATGTCCAGCGCACTGCGTGCCTTGATCACCCGCACGAAGGTGTCTTGCGTCAGGTCGGCGGCATCGAACGCATTGCCCAGGCGCTTGCGCAGCCAGCCATTGAGCCAGCCGTGGTGCTCGCAGTACAGCTCGTTGACGGCGCTATGCAGGGATAGATCGTTGGCGGACATGGTGATGGAATAGTTCGCGAGTGGTAATGAATCTTATTGTCGTGCGGCCTGTGGTTGCTTTGCAAGCGCCGCGCGGCTGACGAATGTGTCTTTGCCCTCCACGAACGGGTCGCTGCCCTACAGCGATTGAAGAAACGCACGAATCGCCTGGCGCGCCTGGGCACCGAGCGCTACGTAGCGTTGCCGGGCTGTTTCCGCCTCGCCGCCATGCCAGACGATGGCCTCCTCCAAAGTGCGCGCGCGGCCATCGTGCAGGTAACCACTGCCGGGGTTGATCCGTTCGCTGAGGCCAAGGCCCCACAGCGCAGCAGTGCGCCATTGCCGGCCGTTGGCGAGATAATCCTCACGGCCATCGGCCAGGCCTGCCCCCATGTCATGCAGCAAAAGGTCGGTGTACGGCGCAATGTGTTGCTGTGTCAGCACCGGATAAAGCGGGTGCTTGCCGGTGACCAGCGCGGGGCGATGGCAGGCGGTGCAGCCGATGGCAGAAAACAGCTTTTCGCCCTGCATGACTGCTGGCTCGGTCTGTTGTCGACGGGCTGGTGCGGCCAGGTGAGCGAGGTAGAAGTGCAGGTCGCCGAGCTGCAGCGCGTCCAGCTCGGGGTCGCCGCCCCACGCCGCGTGGGCGCAGGCCTGTTGAGTGGGCGTGCAGTTTTGCTCCGTGGCCAGCGTCGAGGTGATGCCAAGGTCGCCAAGCATGGCGTGGGCGATCTGTTGGCGCAGGTCTGGCTGGTTGGCCTTGAGGCCAAAACGACCGGCCTCGGCGCGTTGTCGCTCGACGCTCCACACCGCGTTGACGTGCCCCGTCACGCCGTCGGGTTTGGCCTCAGAGGCCATGGCACGCAGGGTGCTCTCGTCAATGGCCTCCAGCAAACCGAGGCCGAATACTGGCGGGCCCACCCTTGCCGAGGTCAACACCGCATCCATCGGCCCATAGGCCAGCTCGCGCAGCTCGACCTTGGGCTTGCGCAGCATCACGGTTTCGCCGTCGCCCAGCTGCACCGCATGTTCTTGCCAGTAGACATGGGCGCGCCCTTCACCCGGCACGCCTGGCACACCCAGTTCGTTGAGCTGGTCACCATAGACCGGGTGCGGCTTTGGCCCACCCTGGGCAACGTGCCCGGGCAGCGACAAGCGCAGCAGCATGCTGCGCATCGGCTGGCCCTGCTCCGGCGCCTGTCCGCGCCCATTCTTGGGGTGGCAGGCGATGCACGAAACCCGGTTGTACAGCGGCCCAAGGCCATCCACTGCTTCGTCTCGGGACGGTGCAACCACCCAGGCCTGACGGAACAGGCTGCGCCCGCGGAAGAAGCGTTCCAGCTGGCCTTCGTCCAGCCCGGCGAATGGCTGAGCAAAGGCTTCACGGTGGGTCGCCGTGTGCGTGGTATCGGCGCTGGCGAGCAGGCTCGTCAGCAAACCGATCGATAACCCGGCAGCGCGCAGGGCGGTCACTGGCCCAGACCATCAAGCAGACGGGACGCCTCTGCCCGGTGACGCGCGGCATTGAACTGCCAGGTGATTTCCCGGCGGCCGAGTTCGTCCTGGTCGCTTGCCGGCGCTTGCGTCATGCCGTTGTCCTGGCGTGCTGCGAACAGTGCCAGTAGCGGCTTCGCCTCGGACTGCTCGGCATCCAGTGGCGGCGCGGTCAGGTGCTGGCGTATGGCGCTGACGTCCAGCCCAGCCGCTTCGGCCGCGTGCAGTCGAGCCCAGAGCGCGCTCAATGCTTCGTGGGGCATGCCCAGCCATTGGGTAAACAGCGAGCTGACCAGTGCCAGGCGCTCACGTGAGCTGCCGTTGCCATAGTCATAGGCGCCGAGGCCCGCAGCAACGAACGGGTCATGGTAGTCCGCCGGCAAATGCTGGTAGACACTGGTGCGCACGGGCAGTTTGCGGATGTCCGCATCGGCCAACAGCCCCTGGCCCGTTTCGGACAGCACGAACTGAGTAAACGTCTTGGCACCGGCCAACGCCTGGCTGTGGGCGGTAATGGCGATGAACGCCGGGTTTAGGCCGCCATGCGCCGGGTAGACGAAGTCCACCGGCTCGCCATTGGCCTTGGCCGAGGCGACGAAGAAATCAATCGACAAGCCTACCGCTGCGCGCCCGCTGGTCACTTCATCACTGACCAGGGTGCCGCCGCGCGTCACCAGGCGCGCCTGGCCGGCCAGCTCGCTCCAGATGGCCCAGCCGCGCTCCCAGCCATAGGCACGCAACACGATATCCAGCAGTACCGGCGCAAAGCCGACCCGGCCAGGGTCTGGAAGCGCAATGCGTCCGCGCAAGCGGGGGTCGAGCAAGTCGGGCCAGTCCCGCGGTGTCGGCACCCCCAATTGGCCCAGCGCCGTGGCGTTGATGGCAAAGCCATACCCCGCCAATTCGGTAGCCTGGTACAGGTGCTGAGGGTCACGCAGTGCCAAACCACCGATCTGTGCGGGCAAGCCCTTCAGGTTGACCCCCAAGGGTTGCCAGCTGCCCGCTTTCGCCAACCGGGCGAAGTTGCCGGGTGAGGGTGCCCAATAGACATCGACACCGCCCTGCCTGGCTTGCAACAGATAGGGCAGGGCATCGAAGCCCTGCCGCCAAAGGATCTGCAGACGGTACTGCGGGTGGGCTTGGGCAAACCCATCCTCGATGCGCGTCATCACTTCCTCGGGGTAGCTGGTCATGACCACCACAGTCTGTGGGGCAGCGCTCAGCAGCGTGCTGAGGGTCAGCAGCAGGCCTGCCAGCCAGCGGTTACAGCGGCGCATTGAATTGCACGAAGTATTGGCGGCCCATTTCAGGGTAACCCTCGCTGTACTCATACAACCGGTCGAACAGGTTGCGCACGCCGCCCTCGATCAACACGTCGTTGCTGAACCGGTACCCGCTCTTGAGGTTGTACACGGCGTAGCCTGGTGCCATTTGATTGCCGTCCGAGGTGTTGTAGCGACGCGATGCGGCCTCCACGCTGGCGGTGTGTTGCCAGGCGGCCAGATGCCAGGAGGCCGAGCCGAAGAAGCTGTGGCGTGGGGTGTCGGTGGGGTGCAAATCGCGGTTGCTGAGGTTCTTGCGGTCAAGCCAGGTGTAGTTGGCCGCCAGTTCCCAATCCCCCAGGTCGCCGTTGATGCCAAGTTCGACGCCCTGGTTTCGCGCCTTGGCGATGTTCTGGTACTGGCCACAGGGCGCGGCGCAGTTCGCCTGTGCGGGCACCGTAACGTTCTGGATGGAGTCTTCGATGTTGGCAACGAACAGCGCCGCATCGAGCTTCCATTGTGGGGCCACCTGGCCGCTGTAGCCGAGCTCGTAGTGGGTCGCTCGCTCGGACTTCAGGTCCGGGCTGGGGATGACGGTGCCAAAGCGTGTCGAGTAGCGATCCTTGATGGTCGCGAAGCGGCTTTTGCGTGCAACCGTCAGGCGCAGCTGGCCGTTGTCGTCGGTGCCCAGCAGCGGGTTGGTATTGGCGAACAGGCCCAGCTGCGCGTTGACGGCGTCGTTGCTGCCGGTGGGTTCGTCGTAGAGCATGGGCCGCGACGGCGAGCTGGCGTTGGTGCCGTAATTCTGTGCGTCCAGGCTCTTGCGGTAGTTATAGGAGATGCCGCCGACCACGCTGAATATCTCGTTCAGGCGCAGGGTGTCTTCCAGGGCAATCGACTGGGTCTGGTCACGGAAATAGGTCTGGGGGTTGGCGCCATCGCGGGAACGGTGCACATCGTCCTTGAAGTGGTAGGCAATGCCCAGGCGGTTGGCCTCGCTCAACGCCAGATCACCCTCTACCGAAAAGCCGCTGCTCTCGTCATCGTATTTGCTGGGGAAACCCGGCTGCAACGCTCCGACCACGCCGTTGCGATAGGTGTAACTCTCCAGCGAGTTCTTGAAGGTGTCGTGGTAAACGCGGGTTTTCAGGGCGTGCTCGCCGAAGCCGGTCTTGGTGGCGATGAACACACTGGTGTTGTCTGAGCGCGGCCACTCCCACCAACGCGCACGTTGGCCGGTCGTTGGCAGGTCGCCGGCGTAGGTTGGCTGGCCCTTGCGCCCTTCCTGCTGAACGTAGCCGAGCACGTACTCATCGGTTTCGTTGGGTGTGAAGCCAAGTTTGAAGCTGAATTTGCTGTCGCGGTGGTTACTGTTCTCGCGGCGCCCCGGGCCTTGCTGGCTATTGGTCGGTTTGAAGTCATCGGGCAGCAGGGTGTAGTCGTAATCGATATACGATACCCCACCCTGAACCCACCACAGGCCCTGGTTGGAACCTACGTTGGCGTAACTGCGGTAGGCGTTCACGTTGCCGTGGTCGGTGAGTTCCAGCCCGCCACCCACTTCGCCTTCGAACGCATCCGTCGGGCGACGGGTGATCAGGTTGATCGCCCCGCCCAGGGTGTTGGGCCCGTACAGCAGCGAGGCGAAGCCCTTGTCCACCTGGATGCGCGACAGGTCGTAGGTGGTGAAGCGGCCGAGGTCGATGTTGCCGTCATAAGGCACGTAGGTGGGGATGCCGTCGATGAACACCGGCACCTGCAGGCGATCGAAGCCACGCACGAAAACCACCTGCTCGGCGCGACCGCCGATGTACCCGAGGTTGACCCCAGGGGCCAGGGTCAGTGCGCTGCCGACGGTTTCGCGATCGTGCAGCCGAATGTCTTTCAAGTCGACGACGCTACCCCCCGTGGACAGCGTTTCGTCCCGTGGTGCGGAAATCTGGATTTCGCCGAGGGTGAAGGTGTTTTTCTCTTCGGCGAGGACAGGCTGTGCACCGAGGGCTGCGACGGCAACCATCAAGGTACGCGGTGATAGCGGCTTCATTACTGCTCCTTTGTCGGCCATGGCGTTGGCGGTGCCTGGCGACGTTATATATTGTTGTATATAGCGATAGGCGAGTCTTGGCTGATCACGGCCTCCCCAGGACGTGATCAGCCAGCGCTCGAAAATAATGATGGGATGGCAGAAGGCCAACCGCGACGAATCCTAGCGTTGTTTACCGGTCGTTACAACGCTATATACCAAAATGTATAACGATGGGTTGGCGGGGCCGCCTCAGGCGTGATCTGGCCGCAACGGGCAATGTTCTGGGGGATTTTGCTGCTTGAGGTCAACCTGATGTGTCAACTTCCAAAAACGCCGCCTCCAGCAACTGCCGCGTATACGCATGCTGCGGCGCATGGAAGATGGCCTGCGCATCCCCTTGCTCCACCACCTGCCCCTGCTTGATCACCATCAGCTGATGGCTCAACGCCTTGACCACTGCCAGGTCGTGGCTGATGAACAGGTAGGTCAGGTTGTACTTCTGCTGCAGGCTGCGCAGCAACTCCACCACCTGCCGCTGCACCGTCCGGTCCAGCGCCGACGTCGGTTCATCCAGCAGAATCAACGCCGGCTTCAACACCAGCGCCCGTGCAATCGCAATGCGCTGGCGCTGGCCACCGGAGAACTCGTGCGGGTAGCGGTGCCGGGTGCGCGGGTCCAGCCCCACTTCCTCCAGCGCCGCAATGATCGCCGCCTCTTGCTCTTCAGCCGTACCGATGCGGTGAATCCGTAGCCCTTCGCCCACGATGTCCGCCACGCACATGCGTGGGCTCAGGCTGCCGAACGGGTCCTGGAACACCACCTGCATCTGCCGCCGCAGCGGGCGCACTTCCTTCTGGTTCAACCCTTCGAGGTGCTGGCCATGAAAGCGAATGCCGCCCTGGCTCGAAATCAACCGCAAGATGGCCAGCCCGAGTGTCGATTTGCCCGAGCCACTCTCACCGACAATCCCCAGCGTCTGCCCCTGGGGCAAGCTGAAGTTGATACCGTCCACCGCCTTCACATGGTCAACCGTGCGCCGCAAGAAGCCTTTCTTGATCGGGAACCAGACCTTGAGGTCATCGACTTCAAGCAACGGCGCACCGACGGGGTTGTGGGCAGGCTGGCCGCTCGGTTCGGCATTGATCAGCATCTGCGTGTAGTGATGCTGCGGCGCACTGAACAGCGTCGCGCAATCGGCCTGCTCGACAATCTGCCCACGTTGCATCACGCACACGCGGTGGGCGATCCGCCGCACCAGGTTGAGGTCATGGCTGATCAACAGCAGCGCCATCCCCAGCCGCGCCTGCAGTTCCTTGAGCAGGTCGAGAATCTTCAACTGCACGGTCACATCCAGCGCCGTGGTCGGTTCATCGGCAATCAACAGCTCCGGCTCGTTGGCCAGCGCCATGGCGATCATCACCCGCTGGCGCTGGCCGCCCGACAGTTCATGGGGCAGTGCCTTGAGGCGTTTGTGGGGGTCGGGAATGCCCACCAGCTCGAGCAGTTCCAGGGTTCGTGCGGTGGCTTGCTTGCCGGTCAGGCCCTTGTGCAGCAAGAGGATCTCGTTGATCTGCTTCTCGATGCAGTGCAAGGGGTTCAGCGAGGTCATCGGCTCCTGGAAGATCATCGCAATGCGGTTGCCACGAATATGCCGCAGGGCCTTCTCGCTCTGCTGCAGCAGGTCCTTGCCCTCGTAGCGGATGCTGCCGCTGGGGTGGCGGGCGAGGGGGTAGGGCAGCAGGCGCAGGATCGAGTGGGCGGTCACCGACTTGCCCGAGCCGCTCTCGCCGACCAGGGCCAGGGTCTCGCCCTTGCGGATGTCGAAGCTGATGCCGTCGACCACGCGGTTGACCTGCTCGCCGGTGACGAACTCCACCGCAAGATCACGCACTTCGATCAGGTTGTGTTCGCTCATGTCATTTCCTTGGGTCGAAGGCATCGCGGGCGGATTCACCGATGAACACCAGCAAGCTCAGCATCACCGCCAGCACGGCGAAAGCACTGATGCCAAGCCACGGCGCCTGCAGGTTGGATTTGCCCTGGGCGACCAGCTCGCCCAGCGACGGCGAGCCGGCGGGCAGGCCGAAGCCGAGGAAGTCCAGGGCGGTCAGCGTGCCGATGGCGCCCGTGAGGATGAACGGCATGAAGGTCATGGTCGAGATCATCGCGTTGGGCAGGATGTGCCGGTACATGATTGCGCCGTTGCGCATGCCCAGGGCGCGGGCGGCGCGCACGTACTCGAGGTTGCGGCCACGCAGGAACTCGGCGCGCACCACGTCCACCAGGCTCATCCACGAGAACAGCAGCATGATCCCCAGCAGCCACCAGAAGTTGGGCTGCACGAAACTGGCGAGGATGATCAGCAGGTACAGCACCGGCAACCCCGACCAGATCTCCAGGAAGCGCTGGCCGGCAAGGTCCACCCAGCCCCCGTAGAACCCCTGCAGGGCGCCGGCGATGACGCCGATGATGGAGCTGAGGATGGTCAGCGTCAGGGCGAACAGCACTGAAACGCGGAAACCGTAGATCACTCGCGCCATCACATCGCGGCCCTGGTCGTCGGTGCCCAGCCAATTGTCCGCCGAAGGTGGGGCCGGCGCCGGCACCTTGAGGTCGTAGTTGATGCTCTGGTAGCTGAACGGGATCGGCGCCCACAGCACGAAGCTGTCCTTGTTGGCCAGCAGCTCGCGGATGTACGGGCTTTTGTAGTTGGCTTCCAGCGGGAACTCGCCGCCGAAGGTCGTCTCTGGGTAGCGCTTGAAGGCGGGGAAGTACCACTCGCCGTCGTAGCGCACGGCAATCGGTTTGTCGTTGGCGATCAGCTCGGCACCCAGGCTCAGGCCGAACAGGATGAGGAACAGCCACAACGACCACCAACCTCGGCGGTTGGCCTTGAAGCGCTCGAAGCGCCGGCGGTTGAGAGGGGACAAGGCCATGTCAGTGCTCCCGGCTGGCGAAGTCGATGCGTGGATCGACCAGGGTGTAGGTCAGGTCGCCGATCAGTTTCACCACCAGCCCGAGCAGGGTGAAGATGAACAGGGTGCCGAAGACCACCGGGTAGTCGCGGTTGATCGCCGCCTCGAAGCTCATCAGGCCCAGGCCGTCGAGCGAGAAGATCACCTCGATCAGCAGCGAGCCTGTGAAGAAGATGCCGATGAAGGCCGAAGGGAAGCCGGCGATCACCAGCAGCATGGCGTTACGGAACACATGCCCGTACAGCACCCGTGAGCGGCTCAGGCCCTTGGCCTTGGCGGTGACCACGTACTGCTTGTTGATCTCGTCGAGGAAGCTGTTTTTGGTCAGCAGGGTCATGGTGGCGAAGTTGCCGATGACCAGCGCGGTGATGGGCAATACCAGGTGCCAGAAGTAGTCCAGCACCTTGCCGGTGGTGGACAGCTCGTCGAAGTTGTTCGAGGTCAGCCCGCGCAGCGGGAACCAGTCGAAGTAACTGCCGCCGGCGAACAGCACGATCAGCAGGATGGCGAACAGGAACGCCGGGATGGCATAGCCGACGATGATCGCCGAGCTGGTCCAGACATCGAAGTGGCTGCCGTGGCGCACGGCTTTTGCGATGCCTAAGGGGATAGACACCAGGTACATGATCAGCGTGCTCCACAACCCCAGCGAGATCGATACCGGCATCTTCTCGATGATCAGGTCGATGACCTTGGCATCGCGGAAGAAGCTGTCGCCGAAGTCCAGCTGGGCGTAGTTCTTGACCATGATCCACAGGCGTTCGGGCGGCGATTTGTCGAAGCCGTACATGCGCTCGATCTCGGCGACCAATGCCGGGTCCAGGCCCTGGGCGCCGCGGTAGCTGGAGCCGGCCACGGATACTTCGGCACCGCCACCCGCGATGCGGCTAGTGGCGCCTTCGAAGCCTTCGAGCTTGGCGATCATCTGCTCGACCGGGCCGCCAGGCGCGGCCTGGACGATGATGAAGTTGATGACCAGGATGCCGAACAGGGTCGGGATGATCAGCAGCAGGCGGCGCAGAATATAGGCCAGCATCTCAGTTGGCCTCGGCCGGGGTGGCGTCGCTGACAGCCGGGGTCACGCCGGGCTTGATCCACCAGGTGTCGATGCCGATGTCGTACTTGGGCGACACCTTGGGATGGCCGATGTGGTTCCAGTAGGCCACGCGCCAGGTCTTGATGTGCCAGTTGGGGATCACGTAGTAGCCCCACAGCAGTACCTGGTCGAGTGCGCGCGCATGGTTGATCAGGCTCTGGCGTGATTCGGCATTGATCAGCTGCTCAACCAACTGGTCGATGGCCGGGTCGCGCAGGCCGATGAAGTTGCGGCTGCCAGGGTTGTCGGCAGCGGCACTGGACCAGAACTCGCGCTGTTCGTTGCCCGGCGAATTGGACTGCGGGTAGCCCCCGACGATCATGTCGAAGTCACGCGAGCGCAGGCGGGTGATGTACTGCGAAACGTCGACCCGGCGGATGTTCAGGTCAATGCCCAGGTCGGCGAGGTTGCGCTTGAACGGCAGCAGGATGCGCTCGAACTCGGTCTGGGCCAGCAGAAACTCGATGGTCACCGGCTTGCCGTCCTTGTCGACCATCTTGTCGTCGACGATCTTCCAGCCGGCGTCCTGCAGCAGCTTGTAGGCCTGGCGCTGCTGTTCGCGGATCATGCCGCTGGCGTCGGTGACCGGGTTGTGGAAGGCCTCGCTATAGACCTGCTCGGGCACTTTGCCGCGCAGCGGTTCGAGAATTTTCAGCTCGTCAGGCGTGGGCACGCCCCGGGCGGCCATGTCGGAGTTTTCGAAGTAGCTGCCGGTGCGGGTGTAGGCGCCGTTGAACAGCTGCTTGTTGGTCCACTCGAAGTCCAGCAGCAGGCTTAGCGCCTGGCGCACGCGGATGTCCTGGAACACCGGTTTGCGCAGGTTGAAAATGAAGCCCTGCATGCCGGTGGGGTTGCCGTTGGGCAGCTCTTCCTTGATCAGGCGGCCATCGCGGACCGCCGGGACGTTGTAGGCGGTGGCCCAGTTTTTTGCGCTGACCTCCAGCGCATAGTCGAACGCCCCGGCCTTCAATGCCTCCAGTGCGACGGCCGTGTCGCGGTAGGAGTCGAAGGTCATGGCATCGAAGTTGAACTGGCCGCGGTTGATCGGCAGGTCCTTGGCCCAGTAGTCCTTGACCCGCTCGTAGCGGATGGTGCGCCCGGCCTTGACCTCGGCGACCTTGTACGGGCCGCTGCCCAGGGGGATCTCCAGGTTGCCGCGGTTGAACTCGCGGCTTTCGTACCAGTGCTTGGGCAGTACCGGCAGTTGGCCCAGAATCAGCGGCAGTTCGCGGTTGTTCTGGTGCTTGAACTTGAACAGCACCCGTAGCGGGTCTTCGGCGACCACTTCGGCGACGTCGCCGTAGTATTGGCGGTACAGCGGTGCGCCGTCCTTGATCAGGGCGTTGAAGGTGAACACCACATCCTCAGCGCGCATCGGGTGGCCGTCATGGAAGCGGGCTTCGGGGCGCAGGTAGAAGCGTACCCAGCTGTTGTCCGGGGCCTTTTCGATCTTGCCGGCGACCAGGCCGTATTCGGTGAACGGCTCGTCCAGGCTCTGGCGCATCAACGTGTCGTAGATGACGCTGATGTTCTCGGCCGACACGCCCTTGTTGATGAACGGGTTGAGGCTGTCGAAGCCACCGAAGCTGGACTGGCGGAAGGTGCCGCCCTTGGGGGCATCCGGGTTGACGTAGTCGAAGTGCTGGAAGTTGGCCGGGTACTTGGGCGCCTCGTCGTAGAGCGTAAGCGCGTGTTGCGGCGCGGCCATGGCCGGAAGGCTCAGGCAGGCCAGCAGCAGGCTGCCGGCCAGCCGGCGCAGGCGGTGCGTTGGCATCATTGGGCTTTCTCCGAAGTCTTGATCCACCAGCTGTTCAGCCCGAGGGTATAGGGCGGCGTGGTGACAAAGGCGAACCGGTTGCGGTAGGCCAGGCGGTGGTTGTCGAGGTACCAGTTGGGGATCATGTAGTACTGCCATGAAAGCACGCGGTCCAGGGCGCGGGCGGCGGCCACCTGGTCATCGCGGGTGCGCGCAGCGAGCAAGGTGTCGAGCAGGTGGTCGACCACCGGGTCCTTGACCCCAGCATAGTTCTTGCTGCCTTTGGTCGCGGCCTGGCTTGAGTGAAAGTACAGCCACTGTTCGAGGCCTGGGCTCAAGGTCTGGTTCAGGGTCATCAGAATCATGTCGAAATCGAACTGGTCCAGGCGTTGTTTGTACTGGGCGCGGTCCACGGTACGCAAGCGTGCGTCGATACCGATGCTGGACAGATTTTCGACATAAGGTTGCAGGATGCGTTCGAGGTTGGGGTTAACCAGCAGCAGCTCCAGGCGCAGTTGCTGGCCTTTGCTGTCCACCAGGCGCTGGCCGTTCAGCTTCCAGCCGGCTTCGCCAAGCAGGCTCAGGGCCTGGCGCAGGGTCTGGCGGTTGATGCCGCGGCCGTCGGTCTGGCTGACCTTGTAGGGTTCGCTGAACAGTTTTTCCGGCAACTGGTCACGGAACGGTGCCAGCAACAGCCACTCCTTGCCGGTGGGCAGGCCGGTGGCGGCGAATTCGCTGTTGGGGTAATAGCTGGTCGAGCGGCGGTAGGCGCTGCTGAACAGGGCGCGGTTGGTCCACTCGAAGTCGAGCATCAGCCCCAGCGCCTGGCGCACTCGGGGGTCGCTGAAGGCAACCCTGCGGCTGTTCATGAACAGGCCTTGGGTCTGGGTGGGGATGCGGTGCGGGATCTGTGCCTTGATCACATCGCCACGGCGTACAGCCGGGAAGTTGTAGCCATTGGCCCAGTTCTTTGCCTGGTGCTCGATGTAGATGTCGAACTCACCGGCCTTGAACGCCTCGAACGCCACGGTGGCGTCGCGGTAGAACTCGTATTCGACCCGGTTGAAGTTGTACTTGCCGCGGTTGACCGCAAGGTCCTTGCCCCAGTAGTTCTTTACCCGCTCGAACACCAGGCGGCGCCCGGGCAACACCTGGGTGATGCGATAGGGGCCACTGCCCAGCGGCGGCTCGAAGGTGGTGGCCTTGAAGTCGCGGCCTTG
>NZ_JANIAG010000134.1:0-15878 GCF_028682155.1 Pseudomonas sp. 39004 | reverse complement strand
AGTGTCCCTTAGTCTCTGATGCCATAGAGCATTCAGCGACAGGGATATAAGCATGAAATCTCGCAAGAAAAGCGTCAAACCGATCGGCCTGAAAGACATCACCATCGTCGACGACGCCAAGATGCGCAAAGCGATCACCGCCGCCGCCTTGGGCAACGCGATGGAATGGTTCGACTTCGGCGTCTATGGCTTCGTCGCCTACGCACTCGGCAAGGTGTTCTTCCCCAACGCCGACCCCAGCGTGCAGATGATCGCCGCCTTGGCCACGTTCTCGGTACCCTTCCTGATCCGCCCGCTGGGCGGGTTGTTCTTTGGGGCACTGGGCGACAAGTTCGGCCGGCAGAAGATTCTCGCCGCCACCATCGTGATCATGTCGTTGAGCACCTTTGCCATCGGCCTGATACCGTCCTATGCCTCGATCGGCATCTGGGCGCCGATCCTGTTGCTGCTGGCCAAGATGGCCCAGGGCTTCTCGGTAGGCGGTGAATACACCGGGGCTTCGATTTTCGTCGCCGAGTACGCGCCCGACCGCAAGCGCGGCTTCCTCGGCAGTTGGCTGGATTTTGGCTCCATCGCAGGGTTTGTTCTCGGTGCGGGCGTGGTGGTGTTGATTTCCACCGTGCTGGGCGAGGAGCAGTTCCTTGAGTGGGGCTGGCGCCTGCCGTTCTTCCTGGCCTTGCCGCTGGGCATCATCGGCCTCTACCTGCGCCACGCGCTGGAGGAGACACCGGCATTCCAGCAGCACGTCGAAAAGCTCGAACAAGGCGACCGCGAAGGCCTGGCCTCCGGCCCCAAGGTGTCGTTCAAAGAGGTGGCCACCCAGCACTGGCGCAGCCTGGTGACCTGCGTTGGCGTGGTGATCGCCACCAACGTCACGTACTACATGCTGCTCACCTATATGCCCAGCTACCTGTCGCACAACCTGCACTACAGCGAAGACCACGGGGTGCTGATCATCATCGCGATCATGGTCGGCATGCTGTTCGTGCAGCCGATCATCGGGCTGCTCAGTGACAAGTTCGGGCGCCGGCCTTTCATCATGGTCGGCAGTGTCGGCCTGTTCGCGCTGGCCATCCCGGCCTTCATGCTGATCAACAGCGGCGTGCTCGGGCTGATTTTTGCCGGGCTGCTGATCATTGCCGTGCTGCTGAACTTCTTCATCGGCGTGATGGCCTCGACATTGCCAGCGATGTTCCCCACGCACATTCGCTATAGCGCCCTGGCCAGCGCGTTCAACATCTCGGTACTGATCGCCGGCCTTACCCCGACCCTGGCCGCCTGGCTGGTAGAAAGCACGGGCAACCTGTACATGCCGGCCTACTACCTGATGGTGATTGCGGCCGTCGGCCTGGTCACCGGCCTGACCATGAAGGAAACCGCCAACAAACCCCTGCGCGGCGCAGCACCTGCCGCGTCGGACATCGAGGAAGCACGCGAGCTGCTGCAGGAGCATCACGACAACATCGAGCAGAAAATCGAAGACATCGACACGCAGATTGCAGAGCTTGAGGCCAAACGCAAATTGCTGGTGCAGCAGCACCCGCGTATCGAGTAAGGTACAAGGCCCTTTACTCAGTAGATAATTTATATGGCCGAGGGCTTTTCGGCGCTACCGCCACTCAATGGCTTGCGGGTGTTCGAGGTGGTATCACGCCACCTCAACTTCCGCCTGGCAGCGGACGAGCTGGGGGTTACCCAGGCGGCGGTGGCGCAGCAGGTTCGCGGGCTGGAGGCGAACCTTGGGGTCAAACTGTTCGAACGGTTGCCCAGGGGCCTGAGCCTTACCGGCGCCGGCCAGCGCTACAGCGCCGATATCCGCAGTGCGTTCGCCTTGATCGCTTCGGCTACCCAGGCGCTGCGCCCCGATGCGTCCCACCTGACGGTCAGCGTTACGCCCACCTTTGCGGCGAAGTGGCTGATCCCTCGGCTGGCGTCACTTGCCCATGACCACCCCGATATCGACCTGCAGGTACTGGCCACTGATCGCCTCTCGCAGTTCCGCCCTGAGGGCGTGGACATCGCGGTGCGCTACGGCCGCCCACCGTTCGGCCCTGCCTTGCATGTCGAGCCTTTCCTCAAGCAACGCATCGTTGCCGTGGCAAGCCCTGGGCTGCTAGCGCAACTGGGCAAGCCGACTTCCCTTGACGACTTGCACCGCTTCGCGCTGCTGCACGATGCGCACAATTTCTGGCCAACCTTTATCGGCGAGGTCTTTGCGCAGCCGCTGTTGGCCGGGGCCAAGAATGTGCGTTTCAACCAGACATCGTTGGCGATCGATGCTGCAGTTGCCGGGCAGGGGCTTGCCTTGGCCAGCGACTTCTTCGTACGCAACGATATTGAAGCAGGGCGGTTGGCCTTGGTGTTCGAGCAGCAATTGGTGCTGGAGCAGGCGTTTTACCTGGTCTGGCCGCGCAATGCCTATCAAGCGCCAGCACTGGAGAGGGTGCGCAGCTGGTTGTTGCAACAGGCACAGGCATCTGGGTAGTAGTTTTTCTATCGTCTATTGCATCAAGGTCGATGGCCGTATCACGCGCAGCATCTGATCAGCGTGGCATGTAGCCCAGTTGCCATGAGCGCGGAATGAACCGCGTCACCAAGGCCAGCAGGCACGCCAGCGCGCAACTGCCCGCCAGCGCCTGCAAGCCCAAGCGGTGCTCCAGCCAGGCGCCAAGGGCGGCGCCCAGCAGCATGCCGGCCCAAGGCACCAGCTGCACCCGCCAGCCATTGCGCCGCTCGCCCAGCACCCAGCGGCCCAGGCCACGGCCGAAACGGGACAGGGCACCGGTGACATACGTCAGGCCGATGGGCAGGCCATTCACCTGTTCGACCACCGCATTGATCATGCCCATGGCCAGCGTTGCCGCAAGCAACGCCGGAAAGGTCGCGGCCAGCGGCCAGGCCGCAGCGCCACCCAGCAGCCCCGCGACCACCAGCAGTACCGGCCAGGCGCGGCGCCGAAAGCTGCGGGCCAGCAATACACCCAGGGCATTACCGGCGACGAAGCCGAGTACCGCCCCGCTCAGGCGCAGCACCATGGCCGCATCCGCCTCACTGATCGCGACGGCCAGGCGGGTGGTGTTGCCGCTCATGAACGAAACAAAGTCGCCCAGGGCCAATAGGCCGATGGCATCGGTCATGCCGGCCAGCACCGACAGCCCGGCCACCAGCCCCAGGCCCACCCGGCCTCGCAGGCTGCGCAGCTTCAGCCGCCGCGCACTGTGCGATGTCAAGGCGTTGGGCAGCATGTTCAGGGCAACAGCTTTTCGCGGGCCAGGGTACCCTTGAGGGTGCGTTCGACCACATCGACCAACACCATGGTCTGGTGGTCCACTTCGATGTTCAGCAGCTCGCCGGCCTGGTAGTTGGCGAAGGTGGTCTGGCGCAAGGTTTCGGGGATCAGGTTGATGGTGATGACGGTGTCTTCGACATCAGCGACGGTCAGGCTGCAGCCGTTCACACCAAGGAACCCGCGGGGGAACACGTACTTGGCCCACTCGGGCGGCATGCGGAACTTGATGAACGCACCGGTCGGCTCGATCGACAGTTCGACGATCTCGGCGGTGGTGGCGATGTGGCCCGCCATCAAGTGGCCGCCGATCTCGGCGTTCATCTTGGCCGAGCGTTCGATGTTCACACCCTGGCCAGCCTTCAAGCAGCGCAGGTTGGTGCGCTCCAGGGTGGCGTTCATGGCGTCGAATTTCACCTCGGTGCCGTCGATCTCGGTGACCGACAGGCAGGTCCCCTCGACACTGACGCTGGCGCCGATCTTGAGTTCGTCGAGCAGCTCCGGGGTGAGGTCGAGGGTGAACTGCTTGTGGCCTGGGTAGGTGTTCACCGCAAGCAGAGGGCGGACGGCCTGGACGATGCCGGTGTACATGGAAGTTGCTCCTGGGCACGGGAAAATGAAGTCACCCGGAAACTAAGCCTGTGAAGCGGTAAAAGCAAGGTGGCCGCGCCCGTTCAGACATGCCCGCTGCTGTTCACGATGCGCAGGCACAGTGCCTCGTAAGGGTCCAGGTTCACCACCAGCCGCCCATCTTCGGTCAAGTCGCCCTCGACCGTTTCATTGATCATGTCCACCACCGGCCCCGGCGTGAAGCCGGTCAAGTGCAGCGCTTCGCTGATCACCGTCTGGCCAAAGTTCAGCGCGCTGATCTGCACCCCGCGCCCGGCCGGCAGCTCGTGCACCATCACCAGCAACCCAGGGCTGCTGACCTCGGGCACCAGCACCTGGCGGCTGGTGGCGATACCGTAGGCCTGGCGCACGGCAAGCAGCTTCTTCACCTTGCTGGCGAATGAATCGGGGTGTTCCAGCTGGCTGTCGAGGCTGCCGTAAAGCGCGCGGGCACGGGGCATGCCACGCACCGACGTCTCGGCGTGCGGGGCAAGGCCGGCCAGGTCGTAGCCGCCGCGGTGAATCCAGCGGGTGTCGCCATCGAGCATGCGTTCTGCTACTGCCTCGGCGGGCAAGGGCAGGGCACCGACCAGGTCCCAGCCGGACAGCGCCACCACGCCAGGCTGCATGGCGTTGTACATCACCAGCAGCAGGTGAATCTTCTGGATGCGCTCGATATCCGCTGCGTTGATCTGATCGAGGTCGCGGATGCCAAGGGCGGCAGTGATCAGGCTGGCGGTGGTGCAGGCGATGCCGTTGGTGACGAAGCGCAGGTTGTAAGGGGCATGTTCGCCCGACAGACGTTCGTAGATTTCTTCGCGAATGTGCTCGCGCAGGATGTTGCCGGGCAGGGTCTGGCCCTTGTACAGGTACATGTCGTGGGCGTGCAGGGTCCAGAAGTGCACCAGTTCGACGGTCAGCTCGTCATGGTTCTGCAGGGCGTGGATCAACGAAGCCGGGTCGATGCCGAAGCCGTGCATTTCCTTGAGCATCAGGCGCAGGAATTCGGTGTCGCCGGTCAGCAGCGCGTGCTGGTAGGCCGGGCGGGTGATGAAGTCGTAGGACAGGTCGGCGCCGCCCTTGGACATCAGGGCAA
This sequence comes from Pseudomonas sp. 39004, assembly GCF_028682155.1. Lineage (NCBI taxonomy): Bacteria > Pseudomonadati > Pseudomonadota > Gammaproteobacteria > Pseudomonadales > Pseudomonadaceae > Pseudomonas > Pseudomonas sp. 39004. Next base: position 10,887 of record NZ_JANIAG010000134.1, on the reverse strand, counting down.
TGTCGTCGATCGTCAGGTTCAGCTCCTGGAAGCTGAAACCGCCCGCCTTGCGAATCATGCCGCCAATCAGCTGGTTGCCGACGATCGACAGGGGGTGGCTCTCGGACCAGGCAGTGCCCTCAAGGCGGGTTTCCACTCCGAGAAAACCATTGGCGTCCAGGCGCAGGCCGCGCGCGCCAAGGCAGTCCAGCGCATGCAGGGCATCGCCGATGATCATCTGCTGGGCGGCAAACGTCGGGTCAAGCCAGTTGAGCGACGGCTGGCCCTCCTTGAAGTAGTGCAGGTACACCCAGCGCCGGGTCTTGCCGTCGACGCCGGTGACCGGCGGGGTGGCGCTCCAGTCGGTCTCCTTGACCCCAGGTTCGAAGAAGATCACCCGCTGCAACTGGCCGACGATGTAATGGCGTGCCTTGAGCGCATCGCACACGGCCGGCAACAGGTTGACCGAATCGCGCCCTGCGGGTACGTCGGGCAGCAGCGGCCAGTCTTCCTCGCGCACCTCGACCATGTGGTAAAGCCCCGGGTAGGCGCCGTGGGCCAGCTCTGCCAGGCGGAAGTCGGCGCCTTTGCCAGTGTGCGAGGGGATCAGGTCATCGATGGTCACGGCGTTGTGCGCCGCGGCCATGCGGCTCATCTGGATCAGCTCCTGCTCGCTGCCGTAGAGCGGGTCGATGTCGAAGCTGATGCGGTCGAAGTTGCCGTCCACGCTGGGGGTGAACTCGCGGCCGCGCACACCGCCAGACTGCTTGATCGGGCCGGTGTGCACGCCTTGTATGCCGATCTCCGACAAGCGCTTCCACAAGGCTTCGTGGGCCAGGGCCGAGAGCACCGAGCAGTCATCGGGGGCGATGATGGCGTCGGGGTAGACGGTGAGCCACACCGAGGCGATCTCGGTTGCGCGGCGGGGCTGGGCCTCGGCATAGGGGTTTTGCCACAGGCGCGATTGCCCCGAATACAAAAGGGCCCGCTGCTGGGAGGCCTTGAGCATGGAACGGTCTTCGAGCCACTGGATGTATGACGGGTCTGGTTGAGTCATCTCGCGTCCTCTCTGCGTGTCGGCACCGGCCACAGTTATGACGGCTTCGCACGCGGAACGTTCGCAATGCCTGCGCGGCGTGTTCCCAGGGGGAAAAGGGTCAGCGCCGCGCCGACAGCTGCTGCGGTGCCAGAAACGCACTGTGGAAGTAGTTGCGCAACGCCTGCATGGCCGGGCTGAACGCCCGCTCGCGGTGCCAGGCCAGGCCCACGCTCATCGGCGTCACCGGGTCGCTGATGGTCACCGTCTCGATCCGCTTGCCTTCCAGCGACCAGGGCCTGTGCACCAGGTCGGAGAGGATCGCCACGCCGCTGCCATTGGCCACCATGCTGCGCACGGCCTCCACCGAGCTGGTCCGCACGCGCACGCTGGGCCGCTGCCCGGCCTGCTCCCAGTAGCGCATGGCGCTTTGTTCGGCCTCGTCCACGGTCAGCAGAATGAACGGTTCGCCGGCCACATCCGCCAGGCTCACCGCAGAGCGCTCGCACAGCGGATGGTGGCCGGGCAGCCACAGTCGGCGTTCGGAGTTGAAGAGGGTTTCCGAGACGATGTCCGGGTGGGTGAGGTTGGCGGTGAGCACCACAGCCATGTCGAAACGGCCCTCAAGCAGGCCCTGTTCGATGGCGCTGCGCTCCTGTTCATGCACGTGCAGGGTCACGTCCGGATGCCAGTGTGCCAGCCGTTGCAGGTGGTGCGGCAGGAAGTAGCCCATCACGGTATAGCTGGCGGCCAGGCGCAGCAGGCCGCTGGCGCGCACGTCAGGCAGCGGGCTGTTCAGCGCGTCGTCCACGCTGCGCAGAATCACATAGGCCCGGTTGAGAAAATGCCGGCCAGCCTCGGTCAGGCTCATACCCTGGGCCGAGCGCTGGAACAGCAGCACACCGAGTATCGCCTCCAGTTCCTTGATCGCCGTGGTCACGGCCGATTGAGAGATGTTCAGATGGATCGCCGCCTGGGAAATCTGGCCGATCTCGGCAGTGGCGACGAAGTAGCGGACCTGGCGCAGGGTCAGTGACAAAGTAGGCTCCCTGTGTATCTGATTTTCAGAAGACACCCTATCTGTTTATAGATCTTCCCAAGGGGGTGAGGAGAATCTAACGTGGCTTTCAGGCAGTCACAAGCACCAGGAGATACATTCATGCAGGTGGTGGATTTCAATTCGGACATGGGAGAGGGCTTCGGCCCGTGGACCATTGGTGACGGCGTCGACGAGGCGTTGATGGCTTTCATCAGCTCGGCCAACATTGCGACTGGCTTCCATGCCGGCGACCCGGGCACCATGCGCCGAACTGTCGAGCGGGCCAAGGCGCTAGGGGTGGCGGTCGGGGCACACCCGGGCTTTCGTGACCTGGTCGGTTTCGGCCGGCGACACATCAATGCCCCGGCCCAGGAGTTGGTCGACGACATGCTTTACCAACTGGGCGCGCTGCGTGAAATCGCCCGTGCCCAGGGGGTGACGCTGCAACACATCAAGCCCCACGGCGCGTTGTACATGCACTTGGCGCGCGATGAAGAGGCTGCACGGCTGCTGGTGCAGAACCTGCGTGTGATCGAACCGCAGTTGCTGCTGTACTGCATGCCGGGCTCGGTGATCTGCCGTGTCGCCCAGGCACTCGGGCAGCCGGTGATCCGCGAGTTCTATGCCGACCGCGAGTACGACATGAGCGGCTCTATCGTGTTCACCCGCAACGTGCGCGGCCATGACCCCAAGGCCGTCGCTGAGCGTGTGCTGCGGGCTTGCCAGCAAGGCCTGGTGCGCACGGTAGAGGGGCAGGACCTGGCCATCGAGTTCGATTCCATTTGCCTGCACAGCGATACCCCAGGGGCGCTCGACCTGGTCGAGGCCACGCGCCAGGCGCTCGATCGGGCGGGTATCGAGGTGCGTGCGCCACGCTGAGTTTTATCGGCACCCGGCGCTCAAAGGCCGGGGCCGTTGCATTGAGTTGTTTTCGCCTGCCTTTCTATAAAGATTCCAAGAAAAGGAACAGTCATGGCCGAGCCGGTTGCTTCAACCCCGATCCGCTACAGCTTCGGTGCCGACGAGCACCTGTTTGCCGAAGTCAGTGACAGCATGTCGCTGGAGGCCTTCTTCAAGGGCATGGCCGTCACCCGCGCGGTGGAGCGACTTGGCCTGCAGGGCGTACTCGACGTATGCCTGGCCAATGCCTCGTTCCAGATCCGCTTCGACCCTGACCGCATTGCCCCCCAGGCCCTGCTCGAAGCCGTACGCGGCGCCGAGGCAGAGGCGGTGGCCGAGCGCTCGCTGCAGACCCGCATCATCGAAATCCCGGTGCTGTACAACGACCCGTGGACCCACGAAACCCTGATGCGTTTTCGTGACCGTCACCAGGACCCGAGCAGCACGGACCTTGAGTATGCGGCGCGGGTCAACGGCCTGGCCGATGTCGAGGCGTTCATTGCCGCGCACAGTGGCGCGCCCTGGTTCGTGTCGATGGTCGGCTTCGTTGCCGGCCTGCCGTTCATGTTCCAGATGGTCGAGCGCGAGCGGCAGTTGCAGGTGCCCAAGTACCTGCGTCCGCGTACCGACACACCCAAGCTGACCCTCGGCCATGGCGGTTGCTTCGGGTGCATCTACTCGGTGCGCGGGGCGGGCGGCTATCAGATGTTCGGCGTTACCCCGGCACCGATCTACGACCCGCAGCAGACTCTGGCCTACCTCAAGGCGCACATGGTGTTCTTCCGCCCTGGGGACATCGTGCAGTTCAAGCCTATCGACCGCCGAACCTATGACCAGGCCGTTGCGGATGTAGAGGAGGGCCACTTCAACCTGCGCATTCGCCCGGTGACGTTTTCCCTGGATGCCTTCCTCGCCGACCCGGTCGGCTACCCCAAGACGCTGCAGGAGGTGCTGGCATGATCAAGGTACTCAAACCCGGCCTGGCCACCTCGGTACAGGACCTTGGTCGCGAAGGCTATTACCACTTGGGCATTCCGCCGTCCGGGGCGCTCGACCAATATGCCCTGAGCGCCGCCAACCATCTGGTCGGCAACCCGGCAGGTGCAGCAGGGCTGGAATGCGCGCTGATGGGGCCAGAGCTTGAGTTCCAGCATGATGCGCTGGTGGCGGTATGCGGAGCGCAGATGCCCGCCTTGCTCGACGGCCGTGAGCAGCGCCCCGACACCGCGTTCGCGGTCAGGGCAGGGCAGGTGTTGCGTTTCGGCTTCCCCACCGCAGGTGCCCGGGCGTACCTGGCCGTGGCCGGCGGTATCGATGTACCCGAAGTGCTCGGCAGCCGTTCGACCTACGCCCTGGGTGCGTTGGGCGGGCTACACGGGCGCAAGTTGATGGCGGGTGATGTATTGCCGGTCGGTGTGCCCAGCGGCAAGACGCGGGCTGGCGCGAGCCTGCCGATGGCCCTGCGCCAGGCGCTGGGTGGCGAGGTGGTAGTGCGGGTGGTGCCGGGGTTGTATTTCCATCGCCTGACCGACGCGGCGGCGCAGAGCTTCTTCACTCAGGCGTGGACCGTCGGCTCCGAGGCGGACCGTATCGGCTACCGCTACAAGGGCGCTAGCGCATTGAGCTTCCAGCCACGTGAGCAGCCGTTTGGCGCAGGCTCGGACCCCTCGAACATCGTCGACAGCTGCTACCCGATCGGTTCGATCCAGGTGCCAGCGGGGCTGGAGCCGATCATTCTGCACCGCGATGCGGTGTCGGGCGGCGGGTATGCCATGATCGGCACGGTGATCAGCGCCGACCTGGACCTGATCGGGCAGATGCAGCCCAATCAGCAGGCGCGGTTCTTGGCGGTGAGCCTGGAGCAGGCGTTGGAGGCACGGCGGTCGTACAAGAAGAAGCTGGGGTGCCTGGCCCGGTTGTTTGCTTGATTGCTGGGTGGGTTGAGTGACAGGCCATCGCTATTGCCGAGGGTCTAGTCGCTCGCCTGTATCAGGAAGCATCCTGCTTATGCCCTCGCTCAGGTACCTCATTGGTATGACATAGTTCCACCAACCGCTTTTGTGTGCGTTACACCTGGCTAGATGCAGGCTGTCCGCACATCGCTCAAAAGCTGCCACTGAAACTCGCAAACAAGCTGGCGTCCTGGGCCTCCCTCTGCAGGGTGGTCGTTGTAACTCCGATACTGGCGCTCACATCGCCTAACACTACCCGCACCCCCAGCATCGCAGTCACGTAGTAACGGTCGAACTCCAGCCCCGGCACCCGATACGGGCCAGCTCCAGGTACGGTTTGCAGCCATGCGTTAGCCTGCTTGCTGCCTTCAAACTCCTGATCGTAGGTGATCTGTGCATAAGGCTCAAAATGACTTGCTCGTAGACGGGCCTGCCAACCAATTCGACCCACGGCCGAGTCAACCTTTTGATCGTAATAGCCCATGGCGGTGAAGCTTCTATTGCGCTCGACATAGTCATCTAACTCCACCCGCTGCCAGATGATTGCGGCCAGCGGCCCATGTCGCAAATCGCCCACATTGTCGAACTCATAACCTGTGTTAAGGGCCATCGTGAGATTGTGCCCTTCTGGAGTACCGTTGTGGGTGTGGGTAGCAGGTCCGATCTGAACCTTGCGGGTGACGTCATAATCCAGCCAGCTATAGCTGACCTGGCCATTCACCCACATTCGCTCACCGTACCAGCCACTAAACAGGCCGAGGGTTGAGTCGGACTGCGTGTACCCCCCTTGATGCGCACCGAAGTTAGCCTCCATGCGACCAACACCGGCGAAGCCTCCCATTACAACGCCGTTGCGGGACCAATCGACGCCAAACAAGCCAGCAGGGGCCGAGCCGTCGTACAGGCGGCCATGATCATACCGCTGAGTGTCGTTACGAAGGCTACCCCACCAGCGCCAACCGTCTGCGGGCCGACTGCCTACGTGTTGGCTGACCTGATCAGCGCGGCTTCGACCCACCGTGTGCGCCGAGTGGGTGAGGACTTGCTGGTATCGCGGCGCTTCGAGCACCGAAATGGCGTACTGCCCGAGCATTTGATTAGCGGCTGTGCTCAAGTGCACATCGTCCGCAAACAGGTAGGTCATATCCGCGTTGGGGACGACGTAGTCCGCCGGGCCGCAGATCAACGCCAATTTTCGTCCGCAGGCCGCATCAGTGACATTGGTGAAGCCATAGCTGTCGGGGTTGCCTGCCAGCGTTTGCATGAAGCTGAACGCATCCAGGGGAATGAACGCCAAGCCAGCCTGCCTCAACCCACCGTAAAGCGCATCATTGTAAGCTTGGTAGCGAGGCGTTATCCGCGCCATGGCCTCTGCCCCCCTATCGCGAATGCGCGGGATAAGCCCCATATCCGGCAGGTTGGGGACCAATACGTAGCGTGCACCGGCTCGCCCTAGGTCAGCAACGATGCCAATCTGGTCAGCCACTGTCACACTGACCACGACTGGCACTTGGCTAGGGTCGACAATAGACGCCATGTCATTGATGCCGCCCCAGACCGTGTACAGCGCCCGGGGATCAGCGACACCACCCGTGGTCGAAAAGTACTGAGCCAGCTGGTCTGTCAACGAGGGGATCGGCCCAAGTTCACCGGCCGCCGGCATGCTCACTCGCGCACCACCCGCAGCGTAATTGTCGCCCGTCTGGCCATTGCCGTTGGCGCTTGCATCCACACCATAGTGGTCAGCCAAATGCTCTGACCAGACCTTGCCCGGATTGGTGGTCAACTTACCTAGCCCAGCTTGAACCCCAGGAGGTAGCAACGGCCGGTAATAGCCACTGTCGGTGTAACTGTCGCCCAGAAAAAGGGTGCGCGAGAAGGGCGCTTCTGTGGCAATTGAAGGCGTTGCGACGAAGAACAGCGCCGTAGCTGCGGCAGCAAGAATGCACGTTCTGATCGACATGGAATCTTCCTGATGATGCGCAGACGGGGCCTTGAGAGGGGCTCAAGAGACAGTCCTTATCGAGCCGAACCATGGCGAACTTTGCGGCGATCATAGGCGTGCCTTACTGGGTGCTGCTACTGGCAAAACTAACAGTTCCACGCTGCGTTCAGACGTGCCTGCAAAGACCCCATGTTCGATCATGCCGTTGAAAATGGGTGCGGTAAGCACGTGCGCTACTCACCTCTGCAAATCCGTTTGCCGCGCTGCGAGGCCACTTCCAGCGCCTGCCCATCCCGCTGTTTGCCCTGCCGTGCCAGGCCTTCAAGCTGAGGTATCAGCATGCCTTCCGGCAAATGCCGCCAGAACCGCCCGGGCATATGCAGGCGCAGCGCGTCCGGGTTGAGGCGGGCAGGGTTGAAGGTGTGGCGATAATAGGTGCGCCACAGTTCGGCGCCGGGATCATCGGCATGGCGTGCCCATTGCCGCCAGTCATCGGGGCAGTGGCGGCGGTAGTCGAAGGCCTGGCCGTCGAAGCGGATGCCATCGGTGGGTGTGGCGATCAACCAGCGTTGTCGGCCCAGGCGGTCGGCAAAGTGCGCACTGGCATCGTGCAGGATGTCGTGGGCGGGCTCGTGATAGGCGACCAGGTCCAGCTGCAGTCGCTCGGCCAACGCCTCGGGCAGGGGGACGAAGCGCACGAAAGCATGCAGGTGGTGCGCCTCACGGCTGACTTGTTTGATCCGCCGGTGCAGCTCACTGCCCAGGCGGTCGCCCGCGAGCATGGCGGTGCGATCGCCATGGGCGACGCGCCAGAGCACTTCGTACAGCAGGTTCCAGCGTTGCGCGCCGCGATAGCAAGCGGCCTGTGCCAACTGGCTCAGTAACGCCGCCGGCACTTTGCCGCGAAACGGGCCAGGGCCTTCAGGCAGCGGTGCCGGCACGGCCAGCAGATCATCGATAGGGCCTTGCGACCAGGTCACCTCGGCCGGGTCGATGCCATGGCCGAGCAGCGTTCGGGCTTGGTCACGCCAGGTGGCGAAGTGGTTATCACAGTCGAGCGCGATCACCCCCACAACCCCATCTGCACAGGCGCTTGTGGCTCGCGCAGGCGTTCGCGCAGCAGGCCGCTGCGCAGCTCGGCCTGGGCCGGGCGGTAGTCGCTGGTGACAATGAACGGCCGGGCCTTGTCCAGTACGCAGCGCAGTTGGATCAGGTCGTCATAGCGGATGCGCCGTTCACGGCGCAGCGCCACCAGGCGCTGCACGCTGCGCAGGCCGATGCCCGGGATACGTGCCAGCAAGGCCGGCTCGGCGCGGTTCACATCCAGCGGAAAGACTTCGCGATTGGCCAGCGCCCAGGCCAGCTTGGGGTCGATGTCCAGTGCCAAGTTGCCGCTATGGCCCAGCAGTTCGCCGGCCTTGTAGCCATAGCCACGCAGCAGGAAGTCGGCCTGGTACAGGCGGTGCTCACGCAACAGCGGCGGCGCCGCCAGGGGCACGCTGCCCGGGCTGTCGGGGATCGGGCTGAAGGCCGAGTAGTACACACGCTTGAGGCCGTAACCCTGGTACAGCGACTCGGCATTGCGCAGCAGCGTGCTGTCATCGGTGGCGTCGGCGCCGACGATGACCTGGGTACTTTGCCCGGCGGGCGTGAAGCGCGGCGCCTTCGGCTCATTGGCCACGGCTTGCTGGCCTTGGTGGATGACTGCCATGGCCTGGCGGATGGTGTGCGCGTGTTTCTCCGGTGCCAGGCGTTTGAGGCTGGCATCGGTCGGCAGCTCGATGTTGACGCTCAGGCGGTCGGCCAGGTGCCCGGCTTCCTCGATCAGCAGCGGGTCGGCGTCGGGTATGGTCTTGAGGTGGATGTAGCCGCGGAAGTTGTGCTCGTCGCGCAGCAACCGTGCCACGCGGATCAGTTGTTCCATGGTGTAGTCGGCCGAGCGGATGATGCCTGAGCTGAGGAACAGGCCGCTGATGCAGTTGCGCCGGTAGAAGTCCAGGGTCAGGCGCACCACTTCTTCCGGGGTGAAGCGCGCCCGCGGTACGTTGCTGGAGCGGCGGTTGACGCAGTACTGGCAGTCATACAGGCAGAAGTTGGTCAGCAGCACCTTGAGTAGCGACACGCAGCGGCCGTCCGGCGTATAGCTGTGGCAGATGCCCATGCCATTGGTGGCGCCCAGGCCGTCGCCGCCGCGCGAGCTGCGCTTGGGCGCCCCGCTGCTGGCGCAGGAAGCATCGTACTTGGCGGCGTCGGCGAGAATGCCGAGTTTGGCGATGAGCTGCATGGTGGCTGACTCGAAACACTGAATATTCATACAGTATTTTGAGCGCGGCCTGATTGCAAGCCCCAGTGATCGAGGTGCCCCAGTAAAACCCTCAGCTAAGCTTGTGCTGGACTTTACGGACAGCTACGAGGCGTGCGGGAGAGGACATGAAAATCACGATCGATGCGAAGTGGGCGCTGGCCGGCCTGGCGCTGGCGATGGGCATGCTCAATGCCCAGGCGGCTGAAACCAAGAAGGTCGATGTGCTGCTGGTGGGCGGCGGCATCATGAGTTCGACCCTGGCTGTCTGGCTCAATGAGCTGGAGCCAGGCTGGTCGATGGAGATGGTCGAGCGCCTGGACAAGGTGGCCGAAGAAAGCTCCAACGGCTGGAACAACGCCGGTACCGGCCACTCGGCCCTGGCAGAGCTGAACTACACGCCAGAGAAGGATGGCAAGATCGACATCAGCAAGGCGGTGGAGATCAACGAGTCGTTCCAGGTGACCCGACAGTTTCTTGCCTGGCAGGTCAAGCAGGGCGTGTTGAAGAACCCCCACTCATTCATCAATACCACTCCGCACATGAGCTTTGTCTGGGGTGACGACAATATCCGCTTCCTGAAAAAGCGCTACGAAGCGCTGCAAGCCAGCCCGCTGTTCAAGCCGATGCAGTATTCCGAAGACCACGAACAGATCCGCAAGTGGGTGCCTTTGATGATGGAGGGGCGCGACCCCAACCAGAAACTGGCCGTGACCTGGACGCCGATCGGCACCGACGTCAACTTTGGTGAGATCACCCGGCAGTACGTGGGCTACCTGCAGACCCGGCCGAACTTCGACCTCAAGCTGTCGACCGAGGTCCAGGACATTACCCGTAACGAAGATGGCTCCTGGCATGTGGAGTACAAGAACCTGAAGGACGGCAGCCAGGCCGCCACCGATGCCAAGTTCCTGTTCATCGGTGCGGGGGGCGCGGCGCTGCCGCTGTTGCAGAAGTCCGGTATCGATGAAGCCAAGGACTATGCCGGCTTCCCGGTGGGGGGGTCGTTCCTGGTAACCGACAACCCGGCCATTGCCCAGCGCCATATGGCCAAGGCCTACGGCATTGCGGCGAGCGGCGCCCCGCCCATGTCGGTGCCGCACCTGGATACCCGTGTGCTCGATGGCAAACGCATGATTCTGTTCGGCCCGTTCGCTACCTTCTCGACCAAGTTCCTCAAGCAGGGTTCGTTACTTGACCTGTTCGCCAGCGCCAGTGTTCACAACGCCTGGCCGATGGTCAGGGTAGGGGTGCGCGAGTTCGACCTGGTGCAGTACCTGGTCGGTCAGGTCTTGCAGTCCGACGATGACCGCTTCGAAGCGCTGCGCACCTACTTCCCCGAAGCCAGGAAGGAAGACTGGCGCCTGTGGCAAGCCGGCCAGCGTGTGCAGATCATCAAGAAAGACGAGGCCCAGGGTGGTGTGCTCAAGCTGGGTACCGAAGTCGTCACGTCCAAGGACGGCAGCATCGCCGGCCTGCTGGGGGCATCGCCTGGCGCCTCGACTGCGCCACCGATCATGCTGGATGTGTTGAACAAGGTGTTCAAGGACAAGGTGGCTTCAGCAGCCTGGCAGGCGAAGATCAAACAGATCGTGCCGTCCTATGGCATCCGCCTGAACGAGCATCCGGACAAGGTGCAGCAGGAGTGGACGTATACCAATGAGGTGCTGCAGCTGAATCCGCCGTCGGGTGGAGAAACCCCAGCTGTCGCGCCATAACGCTGTCAAAGATGTT
>NZ_JANIAG010000133.1:0-15892 GCF_028682155.1 Pseudomonas sp. 39004 | reverse complement strand
TCAGGCCGCCAAAGCGCACCAGCAACCCTCGCGCCAGGTCCATCACATTGCGCCCAGCAACCCCCGAACCCAGCAGCACAGCCACCAGCTCGGCATCCGACAACACCGCTACGCCACGCGACAGCAGCTTCTCCCTCGGCCGTTCTTCAGCCGGCCATTCCCTGATACTCATCCCTGCTCCTTGGTCCTGCTGCGGCACGTTTGGGCCCTGTGTTAATCTAGTTCGCCTCGTACATGCGACGTTCTGCCGCAGGCAGTTCTTGTCGCCGCCCGCTTTCACTGGAATAAGGCAAAAGCCTATGCAGCGGCTGTATCACAAGCGCATCGTTCTCGGCGTCGGTGGCGGCATTGCCGCCTACAAAAGCGCCGAGCTGATCCGCCGACTCCTGGAGCACGGCGCGCAGGTGCGCGTCGTCATGACCCGTGGCGGTGCAGAGTTCATCACCCCGCTGACCCTGCAGGCGCTGTCCGGCCACCCGGTGCACATGGACCTGCTCGACCCCGCCGCCGAAGCGGCCATGGGCCATATCGAGCTGGCCAAGTGGGCCGACCTGGTGCTCATTGCCCCTGCCACTGCCGACCTGATGGCGCGTATGGCCCAGGGCATGGCCGACGACCTGCTGACCACCCTGATACTGGCCACCGACGCCACCGTTGCCGTGGCTCCGGCCATGAACCAGGCCATGTGGCGCGACCCGGCCACCCAGGCCAACCTCGACCTGCTCAAAAGCCGCGGCATCCAGGTATTCGGCCCGGCTTCCGGCAGCCAGGCATGTGGCGACGTAGGCCTTGGCCGCATGCTGGAAGCCACCGACCTGGCCTGGTGCGCCGCCGAAAGCTTCAAGCGCCAGACGCTGACCGGCAAACACGTGCTGATCACCGCCGGCCCGACCCAGGAAAACATCGACCCGGTGCGCTACATCACCAATCATAGCTCCGGGAAGATGGGCTTTGCCCTGGCCGAAGCGGCCGCCGAGGCCGGTGCTCGGGTGACCCTCGTCACCGGCCCGGTGCACCTGCCCACGCCCGACCGGGTCAACCGGATCGACGTGGTCAGCGCGCGCGACATGCTCGCGGCCTGTGAAGCGGCCATGCCCTGCGACCTGTTCATTGCCTCGGCAGCCGTCGCGGACTACCGGCCAGAGGTCGTTGCCACGCAAAAACTCAAGAAAGATCCTACGACCGGCGACGGCATGCTGCTGCAGATGGTGCGCAATCCCGATATCCTTGCAACCATTGCTGGCCGTAGCGACCGCCCGTTCAGTGTCGGCTTCGCCGCCGAGACCGAACACCTGCTCGATTACGCCACACGCAAGCTCAAGGACAAGAACCTCGACCTGATCGTCGCCAATGATGTGGCCAACCCCAGCATCGGCTTCAACAGCGAAGAAAACGCCTTGACCGTGATCGATCGCCAGCAGCACCAGACCCTCTTTGCGCAGACCAGCAAGGGCAAGATCGCCCGGCAACTGGTCGCCTTCATCGCCGAACGGCTCAACCAGGTTCAATAAGTTACATGCACGCTCTTCAAGCCAAGATCCTCGACCCACGCCTGGGCACCGAATTCCCCCTGCCGCAGTACGCCACCCCGGGTTCCGCCGGGCTGGACCTGCGCGCCCTGCTCAAGGAGGACACCGTCCTCGAGCCGGGCCAGACCCTGCTGATCCCCACCGGCCTGTCGATCTACATCGGCGACCCAGGCCTGGCGGCCATGATCCTGCCGCGCTCGGGCCTGGGCCATAAGCACGGCATCGTGCTGGGCAACCTGGTCGGCCTGATCGACTCGGACTACCAGGGCGAGCTGATGGTGTCGTGCTGGAACCGCGGCAACACCCCATTCACCATCGCCATTGGCGAGCGCATCGCCCAATTGGTGCTGGTGCCGGTGGTGCAGGCGCATTTCGACATCGTCGAGGCCTTTGACGAAAGCCAGCGTGGCACTGGCGGTTTCGGCCACTCCGGCAGCCACTGAGCCGACAGCTGACCGTTCAGGCCAAGGATGGCGAACTCTCTGGCGAAACCACCGTCCAAGCGTTCAGTTTGCGCCTGCCCAGACAGCCTTTGACTAATGGAGCTTCCAGAGATGAACGAAATGGCCCAGCTGGTCCCCGCACTGCCGGACAGCATTTTCCGCGCTTATGACATTCGCGGCGTGGTCGGCAAGACCCTCCACGCCGAAACCGCCTACTGGATCGGCCGCGCCATCGGCGCCCAGACCCTCGCCCAGGGCGAGCCACAGATCGCTGTCGGCCGCGATGGCCGCCTGTCTGGCCCAATGCTGGTCGAGCAGTTGATCAAAGGCCTGGCCGACGCCGGTTGCCAGGTCAGCGACGTCGGCCTGGTGCCGACCCCGGCGCTGTATTACGCCGCCAACGTGCTGGCCGGAAAATCGGGTGTGATGCTGACCGGCAGCCACAACCCGTCGGACTACAACGGCTTCAAGATCGTCATCGCCGGCGACACCCTGGCCAACGAACAGATCCAGGCCCTGCTGACCCGCCTGAAAACCAACGACCTGACCCGTGCCGAAGGCAGCGTGCAGAAGGTCGAGATTCTCGAGCGCTACTACCAGCAGATCATCGCCGACGTGAAGCTTTCGAAAAAGCTCAAGGTGGTGGTGGACTGCGGCAACGGCGCGGCCGGCGTCATCGCCCCGCAACTGATCGAAGCCCTCGGCTGCGAAGTCATCCCGCTGTTCTGCGAGGTCGACGGCAACTTCCCCAACCACCACCCGGACCCGGGCAAGCCAGAAAACCTCGAAGACCTGATCGCCAAGGTCAAGCAGACCGGTGCCGACATCGGCCTGGCCTTCGACGGCGACGGCGACCGCGTGGGCGTGGTGAGCAACACCGGCACCATCGTCTACCCCGACCGCCTGCTGATGCTGTTTGCCCAGGATGTGCTGTCGCGCAACCCGGGCGCCGAGATCATCTTCGACGTCAAATGCACCCGTCGCCTGACCCCGCTGATCGAACAGTATGGCGGCCGCGCGCTGATGTGGAAGACCGGCCATTCGCTGATCAAGAAGAAGATGAAAGAGACTGGCTCGCTGCTGGCTGGCGAGATGAGCGGGCACATTTTCATCAAGGAGCGCTGGTACGGTTTCGACGACGGCATCTACAGTGCCGCACGCCTGCTGGAGATCCTCAGCAAGGCCGACCAGGACGCCGAAAGCCTGTTCGCGGCGTTCCCGAACGATATTTCCACGCCGGAAATCAATATTGATGTGACCGACGAGGGTAAATTCAGCATCATTGATGCACTGCAACGCGACGCCGACTGGGGCGCGGCCAACCTGACCACCATCGACGGTGTGCGGGTCGACTATGCCCACGGCTGGGGCCTGGTACGCGCCTCCAACACCACACCGGTGCTGGTGCTGCGATTCGAGGCCGACAGCGACGCCGAATTGCAACGTATCAAGGATGTTTTCCGCGCCCAGTTGCTGCGGGTTGCCCCTGAGCTGCAACTGCCGTTCTGACCGACTATCTGTTCCTTACAGGAGCCCTGCATGACCCTCGATCGCGATGCCGCTTCCCATGTAGCCGAAGTTTTGTCCGAAGCACTGCCTTACATCCGCCGCTTTGTCGGCAAGACACTGGTGATCAAGTACGGCGGCAACGCGATGGAGAGCGAGGAGCTCAAGACCGGCTTCGCCCGTGACATCGTGCTGATGAAGGCTGTGGGCATCAACCCGGTGGTGGTCCACGGTGGTGGCCCACAGATCGGCGACCTGCTCAAGCGCCTGTCGATCGAAAGCCACTTCATCGACGGCATGCGCGTCACCGACTCGGCGACCATGGACGTGGTGGAGATGGTGCTGGGTGGCCAGGTCAACAAGGATATCGTCAACCTGATCAACCGCCACGGCGGCAGCGCCATCGGCCTGACCGGCAAGGACGCGGAACTGATCCGCGCCAAGAAGCTGACCGTAAGCCGCCAGACGCCGGAGATGACCACCCCGGAAATCATCGACATCGGCCATGTCGGCGAAGTCGTGAGCGTGAACACCGACCTGTTGAACATGCTGGTCAAGGGCGACTTCATCCCGGTGATCGCGCCGATCGGCGTCGGTGCCAATGGTGAGTCGTACAACATCAACGCCGACCTGGTGGCGGGCAAGGTCGCCGAGGCGCTGAAAGCCGAGAAGCTGATGCTGCTGACCAACATCGCCGGCCTGATGGACAAGCAGGGCCAGGTCCTGACCGGCCTGACCACCGAGCAGGTCAACGAACTGATCGCCGACGGCACCATCTACGGTGGCATGCTGCCGAAGATCAAGTGCGCACTGGATGCGGTGCAAGGTGGCGTGAACAGCTCGCACATCATCGACGGTCGCGTGCCGAATGCGGTGCTGCTGGAGATCTTCACCGACAGCGGAGTGGGCACCCTGATATCCAATCGCAAGCCACGCTGATTCATCAGGCGGCCAGTTCAGGCAAGCACAAGAAAGGCGACCCGCAAAGGTCGCCTTTTTTGTGCCCTCAGGTGCCTAGAAGCTGTAGCGGGCAGTCAGTTTCACATTGCGCGGGTCGCCGTAGATGTCGTACGGGCTGTAGGCGCCATTGGCCACACTGCTGTAGTAGGTACGATCGAACAGGTTGTTGACGTTGACCTGCAGGTCCAGTTGCTCGCTGGCCTGGTAGCCTGCCACCAGGCCGACCACGGTGTACGAGCCCTGCTGGTTTTTCCAGGCCGTGGCGCCGGCGCCACCCGAGGTGCGGATGCGGCTCTGCTGGTAGACGTCACCGCCCACACGCCAGCGCTGCAGCTCGCCAGGCAGGGTGTAGATCGTCGACAGCTTGAACAGCTGGCGCGGTTTGGTGCGGTCGAAGTCCTCGCCCTCCCGGGCTTTGTTGGCATCGCTGACGTATTTCGTCTGGGTGTAGGTGTAGCCGGCGGCCAGCTGCCAGTTGTCGGTCAGGGCGCCCTGGATTTCAAGGTCGATGCCCTTGCTGCGGACCAGGCCGGCAGCCTCGTAGCAGGCGCTGGCGGGGCCGGTGCCGCAGCCTTTGGCGTCAGGCAGCTCCTGGGCACGGTTTTTCTGGTCGATCTGAAACACCGCCATGCTGGCGTTCAGTGCACCACCAAAGTACTCGCCCTTGATGCCCACTTCGTAGTTCTCACCCATTACGGGATCGAGCACTTTGCTGTCCAGGCCTTTGCTGGTCTGCGGCTTGAAGATATCGGTGTAGCTTGCGTAGACCGAGTGATGGGTGTCCAGGTCGTAGACCAGGCCGGCATAGCGGGTCAGGTTGCGCGTGATCTTGTAGTTGTTCTCACTGCTTTTGCTGTCGTCGAACGCGTACCAGTCGACGCGGCCGCCGAGAATCAACGACAGCGGCTCGCTCAAGCGCAACCGGGTGCTGGCATAGACGCTGTCCTGGGTGGTGGTTTCGGGAAGGCCGTTGGGGCCAGTGACGTAATCGGGCTTGGCATGCCCACGAGGGTTCCACTCGAAGGGATTGATGCCAGCGTCGATGTAGGCGCTCCAGGCCTTGCCAGAGCGGTAATCCAACTGGCGCTTGCTGACGCCCAGGGTGACGTCATGCTGTTGACCAAGCAACTGGAAGGGGCCGCTGAGCGCCAGGTCATAGCCGGTTTCCTTCTGTTCCATGGCCTCTGTCCACAGGTAATGGCGATCGTATTCCCAGACCGAAGAGGCCAGTACATCGGTGTCGGTCTTCGACTGCATGGCTGCCAGGCGCAGCGACCAGTCGTTGGCGAAGCCGTGTTCCAGGGTGGCGAAATAGCCGGTAGTGCGATCGTTCGAATACTCCCAGTCATGGCCGAGGAAGGTGTCGCGCGGCAGCCCCAGATGGCCACCGCCACGGGCCATGGGCAACCCGCCCCAAATGTAGTTGGTGTGGTTCTTCTGGCGGTAGGCGCCGAGCGTCAGGGTGGTGCTTTCGCTCAGGTCGGCGTCGACCACGCCGTAGAACAGCTCATGGTCACTCTCCACCGCGTCACGGAAGCTCTTGGCGTCCTGCCGCGAGACCACGGTACGTGCGCGCAGGGTGCCGCTTTCATTGAGCGGGCCGCCGACGTCCAGCGTGCCGGTGTAATCGTCCCAGCTACCGGCACTGCCGGTGAGCGTGGCCTGAAATTGGTGAGTCGGGCGCTTGCGCACCAGGTTGATGGCGCCACCGGGGTTGCCGGCGCCCTGGGCCAGCCCGGTGGCACCGCGCACGATCTCCACCCGGTCATACATGGCCAGGTTGGCTTCCCCGCTGGGCAGGTAGGTCAGGAAGCTGGTAGGAAAACCGTCGTACATGATGCTGTCGACGTTGAAACCGCGGGCGCTGAACGAGGGCCGCCCTGCACCGCCGGAGTTACTGAGAAAAATGCCCGGCGCACTTTTGACCACATCGCTGATGCTGTTCATGGCCTTGTCGTCCATACGCTTGCGCGTGACCACACTGACCGACTGCGGCGTTTCGCGCAGGCTCAAGGGCAGTTTGGTGGCCGTCTGCATGGCCCCGGTGGTATAGGAGCCGCTGTGCTCGGTAGTCGCCGCCAGGCCTTGGCCGGTAATGCTGGTCGCGCCCAACTCCAGGCCCGTGCCAGCCTTTGCCTGCGGCATCAGCAGGTACAGGCCATTACCCTGTGGCGAGGCTTGCAGACCTGTGCCCTGCAGCAATTGCTGCAGGCCGCCCTGTACGCTGGTGGCGGCATTCAGGCCAGGGCTGCGCAAACCTTCCACCAGGCCCGGCTCGATAGGCAGGGTAATGCCTGCCTGGCTGGCGAAGTCAGAGAGGGCACTGCTGAGGTTACCGGCCGGCACCTGATAGGCACGGTTCTGCCGCGCGCCTTGCTCGGCGGCCTGCAGCGATGCCGCAGCCAGGCCGCCGCCCGCGATGATCAGACCCAGTGCGGCAGCGTGTACTGCCCGCGCCAGTGGTTGAATGCCCTGCGTCGTCGCCATGTGTTCGCCCCTGCCCTGTAAAAGTGATGTGTTTATGGGAGGGACACGCAGCTTGAGAAAAACACGACACGCATTCTGTTCACGCGTTAGCACGCGCGGTGAGGGTGACCCAATAGGGCGTGCGGTAGAGCACGTTCACCGGCAGGGTCTGGCTCAGGGCGCGAAGAACCTGATCGGTGTCGTGCAACTGGAAGGCGCCGGAAATCAGCAGCCCGGCCACTGCCGGGTCGCAGCGCAGCAGGCCAGGTCGATAGCGGCCGAGCTCGTTGATGAAGTCATCGAGGCGCATCTTTTCTGCGCGCAGCACGTGGTTCAACCAATCGAGACAATCTTGCGCCAGCGCCATGGGCGGCTGCGCAGCCCGGCTGTTGACGTGCGTCTGCAAGCCGGCCCCCAGGAGCATCAGGCCCTCATCACCCGGTGACCGCCGCGGGCGTACCCGGGCAGCGCCCTCCAGGGCGGCAAGGTATGTGCTGTGCGGGTACTGACGCAGCACAAAGCGGCTGCCGAGCAGGGCAATTTCCGCTTCGGCGGTATCGACGATGAACGGCCGCCCGGCATGCTCATGGGGTACTTCGACGAGCATCTCGCCGGCGATGAGGCGCACGCGTCGAACATGCTCGTCATAGGCAATATCCACGGCGCTGCCGGTGTTCAGGCGAATCTGCCCGCCATCGGGCAACTGCAGGGAGCGCTGCTCCCCGGTGGCCGTGCGCTCGTCCGCCTGCCACTCGCGCCACGGCAGCCCGCGGTATGCTGCGAGGCCTACGGGGGCGGCGGCGATGAGCAACGCCAGGGTCTTGAGAACCTGCCGCCGCTCCAGGCTGCGCGGGCGCTCCAGCGCCGCCCGCCCGGCACTGCCGGCAAGCTGCTGGGCTCGACCGCCAAACCTTTCGGCCAGTTGCCAGGCCCGTTCGTGATCCACGTGCCGCGCCCGCCACTCGGCGCCGGCGGCATGCTCGGCGGCGCCGGCGCTGCTGTTCTGCAAGCGTACAAACCATTGGGCCGCTTCGCGGGCGATGCGACGGTCGATGGGCGTATCACTCATGCTGCGCGCCCTGGCTGGCGAGCACGATGCACTCTTCAAAGGCCCGAGCAAGGTGGCGCTGCACCGAGCGCACGCTGAGATTGAGGCGGTTGGCGATCTCTTCCTGGGTATAACCCTCCAGCTGCGCCATCAGGAACGCCTGGCGGGCTTTGGCGGGCAACAGAGCAAGAACCTGGTCGATTTCGTCGAGGGCTTCGAGCACCAGCGCTTGTTGTTCCAGCGACGGAGCGAGGTCTTCGGGTGTTTGCGCCAGCGCGGCCAGGTAGGCCTGCTCCAGCGAGCGGCGACGGTAGAAGTTGAGGGCCAGGCGATTGGCGATGGTGGCCAGATAGGCGCGCGGTGTCGTGCAGTTCAGCGGCTCGCCCGGCGCTCTGCAGAGCAGCCGCACGAACGTGTCCTGGGCCAGATCCGCCGCATCGGCGGCGCTGCCCAAGCGCTTGCGCAGCCAGCCCTGCAGCCAGCCGTGGTGGTGGCTGTAGAGCTGGTCGATGGCCTGATGCCGAGGGTGGTTTGCCGAAGAAGTGTGCTGCACGAGAGGCTACAGATGTGAATGAGAATTCGTCTCATCATATCAGCATAAACTTGGCCCCGTACACGTGCAGGGTCAGCCTTCGGTATAGCAACGTCATGCGGCCTTACGGCCGCCTGAACACGGCGCTTTGTCAGATGCCGTACTGCGCCCGATAGGCCTCGACTGCCGGCAGGTGCTGCTTGAGCTGCGGGTCGTCCGCCAGGAACTCCAGCACCTGGGTCAGCGAAACGATGCTGACCACCGGGATACCAAAGTCACGCTCCACTTCCTGGATCGCCGAAAGCTCGCCATTGCCGCGCTCTTCGCGGTTCAGGGCGATCAGCACGCCAGCGGCCTTGGCCTGCTGGGCATTGATGATCTGCATGACCTCGCGGATGGCGGTGCCGGCGGTGATCACGTCGTCGATGATCAGTACCTCACCGGCCAAGGGCGCGCCTACCAGGCTGCCGCCTTCGCCGTGATCTTTGGCTTCTTTACGGTTGAAGCACCACGGCACATCGAGCTGATGCTGGTCGGCAAGGGCCACGGCGGTAGTCGCCGCCAGGGGGATACCCTTGTAGGCCGGGCCGAACAGCACATCGAAGGGGATATTGCTGTCGACGATGGCTGCGGCGTAGCAACGCCCCAACTGCGCCAGTGCAGAACCTGTGTTGAACAGGCCGGCATTGAAGAAGTACGGGCTGGTACGCCCCGATTTCAGGGTGAATTCACCGAAGCGCAGAACGCCGCGGTCGATGGCAAAACGAATGAAGTCGCGCTGATACGGCTGCATGGAAAGTCCCGGACACCACGGATTTAGCTAAATGAGTTGAGCTCGGGTATCATACACGCACGAGATTTTTGGGGCCATTTATGCGGATCATCAGTGTGAACGTAAATGGCATTCAGGCTGCGGCCGAGCGTGGATTGCTCAGCTGGCTACAAGCCCAGAATGCCGACGTCATCTGCCTTCAGGATACCCGCGCCTCGGCCTTTGAACTCGACGACCCAGCTTTCCAGCTCGATGGCTATTTCCTTTATGCCTGCGACGCGGAGGTGCCCGCCCAAGGTGGCGTGGCCCTTTACTCGCGCATGCAGCCCAAGGCAGTCATCACCGGCCTGGGCTTCGAGACAGCCGACCGTTACGGGCGTTACCTGCAAGCAGATTTCGACAAAGTCAGTATTGCCAGCCTGCTGCTGCCTTCGGGCATGAACGGCGACGAAGACTTGAACCAGAAGTTCAAGTTGATGGACGACTTCGCCAAGTACCTGGACAAACAGCGGCGCAAGCGGCGCGAGTACATCTATTGCGGCTCGTTCTACGTGGCGCAGCAGAAGCTCGACATCAAGAACTGGCGCGACAGCCAGCAATCGCCTGGCTTCCTGGCGCCGGAGCGTGCCTGGATGGACGCGATCACCGGCGAGATGGGCTACGTGGATGCCCTGCGTGAAGTCAGCCGTGAGGGCGACCAGTACAGCTGGTGGCCGGACAACGAACAGGCCGAGATGCTCAACCTGGGCTACCGGTTCGACTACCAGATCCTCACCCCGGGCCTGCGCCGCT
Source organism: Pseudomonas sp. 39004 (assembly GCF_028682155.1). Lineage (NCBI taxonomy): Bacteria > Pseudomonadati > Pseudomonadota > Gammaproteobacteria > Pseudomonadales > Pseudomonadaceae > Pseudomonas > Pseudomonas sp. 39004. The sequence goes on along the minus strand of NZ_JANIAG010000133.1, from coordinate 5,844 downwards.
TCGTGCGTAACGCCCGCCTGCCGCGTCAGCCGCGCTTCTCGCAGCATGCGCCGCTGATCGTGGACTATGACTGGACGTTGACCATCTGAGTTGTATTCAGATACGAAAAAGCCGACATCGATGTCGGCTTTTTCGTATCTACAGAAACAGTCAGTCGGCCAGGGCAGCCTGCTGAAGTTCGAAGATCTCGTTCATGCCCTTCTGCGCCACGGCGAGCATGGCATTCAAGTCTTCAGGCTGGAACGGCGCGCCTTCTGCGGTGCCCTGCACTTCGATGAAGCCACCGGCGCTGGTCATGACCACGTTCAGGTCGGTCTCGGCGGCGGAGTCTTCGAGGTAATCCAGGTCGAGCACTGCCGCGCCCTGGTACATGCCTACGGAAACCGCAGCGATCATGTGCTTGAGCGGGTTGCCGGCCTTGAGGCCGCCACGCTTCTTGATCACCGCCAGGGCGTCGCACAGGGCGACCATGGCACCGGTGATCGACGCGGTGCGGGTGCCACCGTCGGCCTGGATCACGTCGCAGTCGATGTACAGGGTGATGTCACCCAGCTTGCTCATGTCCAGTGCGGCGCGCAGCGAGCGGCCGATCAGGCGCTGGATTTCCAGGGTGCGGCCACCCTGCTTGCCACGGCTGGCTTCGCGCTGGTTACGCTCGCCGGTGGAACGCGGCAGCATGCCGTATTCGGCTGTCAGCCAGCCTTGGCCCTGGCCTTTGAGGAAGCGGGGAACACCATTCTCCACGCTGACCGTGCAGATGACCTTGGTGTCACCGAACTCGACCAGTACCGACCCTTCGGCGTGCTTGGTGTAGTTGCGGGTGATGCGGATCGAGCGGAGCTGATCGGCGGCGCGACCACTTGGACGTTTCATCTGGGATACCTGTACTGGGACTTGAATCTGCCGAGCATTATAGAGCTCACGGCCCCGGGAGGACATGCCTATTGTCGCAGCCCTGACGGCTTGTCGCCTTTTCCCATTGTTCATTTCCAGCTCTGTAACATGGCTGGATTGGGCGCCGAGCCCCCACTGCGCTACAATCCTGCGCCTTGCAGCCGAGAGGCTCCCCCCGTTCATTCATCTACGCGAGGTACTCCCCATGGTGCACAGCATGACCGCTTTTGCTCGTGTCGAGCGCGCCGGCAGCCAAGGCACCCTGGTCTGGGAGCTGCGCTCGGTCAACCACCGCTACCTGGAACCGCACCTGCGCCTGGCCGAGGCCCTGCGCGACCTCGAAGGGGCAGTCCGTGAGGGCCTGCGCCAAGGGCTGTCGCGCGGCAAGGTGGAATGCACCTTGCGCCTCAACGAAGACAGCACCGGCAAGCCGCTCAAGGTTGACCGCGAGCGCGCGGCGCAACTGGTCGCCGCTGCCGAAGAGGTCGCAGGCCTGATCAAGCAACCGGCACCGCTGAACCCGCTGGAAGTGCTGTCGTGGCCGGGCGTGCTGGTCGCCGACGCCAGCGACCCCCAGGCCCTTAACGCCGAAGCCATGGCGCTGTTCGACGAAGCGCTGGCCGAGCTCAAGGCCGGGCGCCTGCGTGAGGGCCAGGAGCTGGCCAGGCTGATCAACGAGCGCCTGGACAACATGGCCAGCGAGGTCACCACCCTGCGCGCCCTGGTGCCGCAGATGCTGGCCGCCCAGCGGCAGAAGATCCTCGACCGCTTCGGCGACATGCAGGCCGAACTCGACCCGCAGCGCCTGGAGCAAGAGATGGTGCTGCTGGCGCAGAAGAGCGACGTCGCCGAAGAGCTCGACCGCCTTAGCACCCACGTCACCGAAGTGCGTCGCGTGCTCAAGTCGGGCGGTGCGGCTGGCCGGCGCCTGGACTTCCTGATGCAGGAACTCAACCGCGAGGCCAATACCCTCGGTTCCAAGGCTTTCGACCCGCGCAGCACGCAAGCGGCGGTCAACCTCAAGGTATTGATCGAACAGATGCGTGAACAAGTACAGAACATCGAGTAAGGCCACCCCGACCATGAATCACAGCAGCGGCACCCTCTACATCGTTTCGGCACCCTCGGGTGCCGGCAAGACCAGCCTGGTCACCGCCCTGACCCAGGACGACCAGCAAATCCGCGTCTCGGTCTCGCACACCACCCGCGCCATGCGCCCGGGCGAGCAGCACGGGGTGAACTACCACTTCGTCGTGCACGAAACATTCAAGGCGCTGATCGAGCAAGGTGACTTCCTCGAGCATGCCGAGGTGTTCGGCAACTTCTACGGCACCTCGCGCAGCGCGCTGCAGCACACCCTCGACCAGGGTTACGACCTGATTCTGGAGATCGACTGGCAGGGTGCTCAGCAGGTGCGCAAACTGATGCCCGAGGCACTGTCGGTGTTCATCCTGCCGCCGAGCCAGGAAGCCCTGCGTCAGCGGCTGGATGGCCGTGGCCAGGACAGCGAAGAGATCATCGCCGGGCGCATGAAGGAAGCGGTCAGCGAGATGGAGCATTACGACGAGTACGATTACCTGATCATCAATGATGACTTCGGCGTCGCGCTGGAGGAGTTGAAGGCGGTGTTCGTTGCCAACCGGTTACTGCTGAAGAAGCAGCAACAGCGCAACGGCGCATTGCTGAAGCAGTTGGTCGGCTGAAAACAAATGGGGCCGCTTAGCGGCCCCATTTGCTTATTCCTGCAGTGGCAGGGTGGCCTGCTGACGCAAGGTGGCCCCCAGGAAGTACGCCGGCGCCCGCAGGCGCGACAGCATCATCAGCCCGATGCCGAGCACCGAAATGATCGCGGCAATCACGAACACCAACCCCAGCCCGCCCACATGCGAGCCGCTGCCGAAGTCTGGCGAGGCGCTGTCGATGGCGGTACGCGCGAAGATTACCGATAAGATCACCCCGCCTACCAGCGGGCACAGGCCGCGCATGATGAAATGGCGCAGGCTGTCGAACAGGCTGCCGCGGAAATACCAGACGCAGGCAAACGCGGTCAGCGAATAGTAGAAGCAGATCATCATGCCCAGGGCAGTGATGGTATCCGCCAGCACGTTCTCGCTCAGGGTACGCATGGTCACGTAGAACAGGCCAGCGGCAAGGCCTGCGCAGATGGTGGCGTAGCGCGGGGTTTGCGAACGCGGGCAGACACTGGCGAACTTCTGCGGTACCGCACCGTAGTAACCCATGGCCAACAGGGTGCGCGCCGGCGCCACGAAGGTCGACTGCAGCGACGCTGCGGTGCTGGCCAGCACGGCGATCGACATCAGAATCGCCAGCGGCCCCATGACCGGGCCGGCCAGGTGGGCAAAGACGTTCTCCTGGATGCGCGGGTTGTTCAGGCCCAGGCCCGTTTCGCTGATACCGGCAAACTGCAGTGTGGCGATGGCGGTGAACAGGTACAGGCCGAGGATCAACATCACCGTCCAGGTGGCGGCCTTGCCCGGCACCTCTTCGCTGCCCACCGACTCTTCGCTGACGGTCAGGCACGTGTCCCAGCCCCAGAAGATGAAGATCGACAACGACAGCCCCGCAGCAAAGGCCGAGAACGACTCGACGCCGAACGGGTTGAACCAGGCGAAATCGAACGCCAGCGGTGGCGGCGCGGTGGTGCCACCGAAGGCAGCGAAGGCAAAGCCGATCAGCACCAGCAACTGCAGGGCCACCAGGCCATACTGCACCGTCATGGTGGTGGCTATGCCGCGACAACAGATCCACACCGCCAGGGCAATGAACACGCAGCAAGTGGCGATATTGATCAGCAGGTTGTCTGCCAAGGCAGCCAGTCCATGGTTGCCCGTGATCTGACCGAGGAACAGATAGAAGAAATCGACCGCCACGCCCGCCAGGTTCGACAGCACGATGGTCGTGGCGACCACCAGCCCCCAGCCACCGATCCAGCCGATCATCGGGCCGAAGGCACGCGCCGACCAGGTGAACGAAGTGCCGCTGTCCGGCTCTGCCGAGTTCAACTCGCGATAGCCGAGGGCGACCAGCAGCATCGGCAGGAAGCCGACGATGAATACCGCTGGCAGGTGGGCGCCCACCTCTCGCACGGTAGGGCCAAGCGCGCCGGTCAGGGTATAGACCGGGGCGATGGTGGAAATGCCCAGCACCACGCTGGCCAGCAAGCCCAGGCGACCTTTGGCCAAGCCCTTGCTGCGCTGGGTGTTGCCCGCGTCGGCCGCCACATCGGGTGGGCGGCCGGCTTCTGTGTAATCGCTCATGAGTATTTGCCGTAAATTTTGGAATTGTTTTCACAGGCCTTGCGCACAAGGCCCGCTTTCACTCATTGAAAGCTTGCAGCGGGGGTGAGTCATCCGAGACTTTCGGGTGACGTCAGCATGCCTTGTGGCGCACACCCTCCCGTGCAGCATGGGCAATACAGGCCTCGCGAAACGCCTGGAAAAGGCGCCGGGAGACCGGGTTTTCGGCGAAACGCCATTCAGGGTGCCACTGCACACCAAGCACGAAGCCCGGCGCATCCGGCATCGACACCGCTTCGATCAGGCCATCCGGGGCCCGTGCCTCGACGCGCAGCCCGGGGGCCAGGCGATCGATGCCCTGGCTGTGCAACGAGTTGACCTCGAATTGCGCAGCCAGGCCCAGGCGCTCGAACAACCCGCCAGGCTCGATGCCGACAGGGTGACGAGGGCCGTATTGCACCTCCAGGGGTGCGTCCTCAGGTTCGCGGTGGTCGAGGTAGCCAGGCAGCGCTTGCACACGCTGGTGCAGGGTGCCGCCAAGGGCCACGTTCAATTCCTGGAAACCACGGCAGATGCAAAACACCGGCACACCGGCGGCAATCGCTGCCTGCAGCAGCGGCAAGGTCAGGCGATCGCGCGCGCGATCATGCCGGGTACCCTCCGCGCTGGGGGCGCCATTGTAATGATGCGGTTCGATATTTGAAGGCGAGCCGGTAAAAAGAATGCCGTCGAGCCGAGCCAGCAACCCAGGGGTATCACTGCCCCCGTCGCGAGCCGGCAGAATCAGCGGCAGCCCGGCAAAGCCGGCCGCCTCGACATACTTGTCGCCCACCGTGTGCGACGAGTTCTTCCCCACCTGCTGGCGGCAGGCGCTGATACCGATCAAAGGGACCGCATTTGCGCTCATGGGCTTACACCGTGTGCAGGTACCAGTTGTACTCGAGGTCGGAGATCGACACTTCAAACTCTGCCAGCTCGCTTTCCTTGCAGGCGACGAAGATATCGATGTAGTCCGGGCTGATGTATTGGTTGAGCACTTCGCTGTCATCCAGCGCACGCAGGGCATCGCGCAGGTTGTTCGGCAGCGTCTGCTCCAGCTGCTCGTACGAATTGCCCTCGATCGGCTCGCCCGGCTCGACCTTGTTGGTCAGGCCGTGGTGAATGCCGGCGAGAATGGCCGCGAGCATCAGGTACGGGTTGGCGTCGGCGCCGGCCACGCGGTGCTCGATGCGCACGTTTTCGCTGCTGTCGGTCGGCACACGAACCGCAACCGTGCGGTTGTCCAGGCCCCAGCTTGGCGCATTGGGGACGTAGAACTGCGCGCCGAAGCGGCGGTAGGAGTTGACGTTCGGGCAGAGGAAGGCCATCGACGCCGGCATGGTCTCCAGCACGCCACCGATGGCGTGGCGCAGCTCGTCGCTTTGCAGCGGGTCGCTGTTGGCGAAGATGTTCTTGCCGGTTTTCTTGTCCAGCAGCGAGATATGCACGTGCAGGCCGTTGCCCGCCTGCCCTGGGTAGGGCTTGGCCATGAAGGTGGTGTCCATTTCATGGTCGTAGGCAACGTTCTTGATCAGGCGCTTGAGCAGGATCGCGTAGTCGCAGGCCTTCAGCGGGTCGGCAACGTGGTGCAGGTTGACCTCGAACTGCGCCGGGGCGCTTTCCTTGACGATGGCGTCGGCAGGCAGGTCCTGCT
>NZ_JANIAG010000132.1:0-16066 GCF_028682155.1 Pseudomonas sp. 39004 | reverse complement strand
TGCTCTTCCGATCTGGCAGTGATGCCGGTGGCTCAATCCGTATCCCCTGTGCCTTTACCGGCACCTTCGGTATCAAGCCCACTTTCGGCTACGTGCCGCAATGGCCGGCCAGCGCCATGACCGTGCTGTCGCACCTCGGGCCAATGACCCGGACTGTCGACGACGCAGTGCTGATGCTCGACTGCGTAGCCCGCCCGGATGCCCGCGACGGGCTGGCCGGGGCACCGCGGCAGGCACCATGGCTGGGCGAGGGCCAGGACCTCAGCGGTTTGCGCATCGCCTACAGCGCCGACTTCGGCTACGTGCAGGTCGACCCGCAGGTTCAGGCACTGGTCGCGCAAGCAGTGCAACGCCTGGCCCGGCTGGGGGCGCAGGTGGAGGAAGTCGACCCGGGCTTTGCCGACCCGTTGGAGACCTTCAACACCCTGTGGTTCGCCGGCGCGGCGCGGCTGGCCAGTGCCTTTGGCGATGAACAGCGGGCACTGCTCGACCCAGGGCTGCGCGGAATTGCCGAACAAGGGGCGCGGGTTGGCCTGAGCGAGTACACCCAGGCGCTGGAAGCACGAGCTGAGCTGATTGCGCGGATGAATGCCTTTCACCAGCGCTACGACGTGCTGGTGTCACCGATGCTGCCGAGGGTGGCGTTCGAGGCAGGGCATGATGTGCCGCCGGGGTCGGGGATGGCGCAGTGGATGGAATGGACGCCGTTCAGCTACCCGTTCAACTTGACCCAGCAACCGGCGGCCTCGGTGCCGTGCGGGTTTACCCGCGAAGGGTTGCCAGTGGGGTTGCAGGTGGTCGCCGGGCGGTTTGCCGATGAGCAGGTGCTGCGGGTGTGCAAGGTGTATGAGCAGCACTATCCGAGCCGGCATTTGCAGGCGCCGATAGTGGCGTGAAGGCTGAATGATCCCGCCCCTGTAGGAGCGGCCTTGCGTCGCGAAAGGCCCGCAACGCGGGCCCGGCAATCTCAGCCCAAACGCCCCGCCGGCGCATACGGCGCCGGATCAATGATCGGCGCCCCCCCCGTCAGCAAGTCAGTAAACAACTGGCACGAAGCCGGCGCCAGCACCAACCCATTACGATAATGCCCGCAGTTCAACCACAACCCGTCATGCCCCGGCACCGGCCCAATATACGGGATGCCTTCAGGCGACCCCGGCCGCAGCCCCGCCCAGTGCCCTACCACCGTGGCATCCTTGAGCTGCGGCAACAGCTCTAGCGCCGAGGCCTTGAGGCTGGCCAGTGCTTCCTCGGTCGGGGTCTTGTCGTAGCCGGCATGCTCCAGCGTGCTGCCCACCAGAATATGCCCGTCACGGCGCGGGATCGCATAGCGCCCCTTGGCCAGCACCATGCTCGGCAAGAAGTCCTCGGCGCACTTGAACAGAATCATCTGCCCCTTCACCGGCGCCACCGGCAGCTCAAGGCCAAGCGTGCGCAGCAGGTCGCCACTCCAGGCGCCAGCACTGAGCACCACGTCATCGGCCTGCAGCACACCGTCCGCCGTCTGCACGCCAGTCACGCGCCCAGCGTCCTGAACAAAGCCGGTGATCTGGCAGTGCTCGCGCAAGGTCACGTTGGGCAATGCCAGCAATGCAGCCTTCAGCGACTTGACCAGCCGCGGGTTACGCACGTTGGCCACGCCCGCCATGTAGATGGCGTGCTTGAAGCCCGGGCCCAGTATCGGCACCGCGTCATAGGCCGCCGAAATATCCACGGCACTCAGTGGCCGCCCCTCGCGTGCCGCCCAGGCCAGCGCTTCGGCCTCGTCGTCCAGGTCGAGCCAGTACAAGCCGGTAGTGTGGACTTCTGGGTCAATACCCGTGCTGGCGAACAGGTGCTCGCCCAGCTGTGGGTAGAAGTCCTGCGACCAATGCGCGAGGGCGGTCACTGCCGGGCTGTAGCGCCAAGGGTACAGCGGCGAGACGATGCCGCCGCCTGCCCAGGACGACTCTCGCCCGACCTCGCCCTGGTCACACACCACCACCTGCCCGACGTGCGCCGCCAGGTTGAACGCCGTCAGCAGGCCGATAACCCCGCCACCGACCACCACTACTTGCTTGCTCATCTGTCGATCCAAACACCTGAAGTAAAACCGCGATGCACCGGGCACCATTCATGCTTCAGCTTCCCCAGCACTGCTCGCTGCTGTCCAGGCTGCCCAGGTTGCTGTGCATGCCAACATGATCGAGCTGAAAGTCACCGCAGCGGTCCTGCGCCATCAGCCCATGCGGCAGCCTGCGGGCGAGCAACAAGAAGGTGTCGCTTTCGCGCTGGGCGTGCAGGCTGTAGTAACGGTTGCCGCTGGGCAGTGCCGGGTCGCCTTCGGCGTATTGGCCGGTGCGAACGCGATGGCGCTCCAGGCGCATGGCGGCATCCTGCAGCAGACCGACCACTTCGCTGCGTGCGGCGCGCCGAAGCTGCTCGCTGTAACTGGGGTAGGCAATGGCTGCCAGAATGCCGGTCATGGCCACGACAATCAACAACTCGATCAGGCTCAGGCCTTGCTGCATGTCAGGGTTCCCTCAATCGTTGTCGCCAAAGGAGGCGCCGCGCTTCTTCGCCTGACAGCGCATACACCGCTTCCAGTACATGCCGCGACCGGGCTTGCCGGCTGACGGCGGTCACCCTGAACAAGGTGGCCTGCTGGCCCTCGGGCAGGTGCGCGGCACGGTCACTTTGGCCAAGGTTCTGCACCTGGAAGAAGCCGCTTGCGGTGCCCTGCCAGTTGCCCTGCAAGTCATGCGGCCGAGGTGGTGGCTGGCAGGCCTGGCACGCCGGGGGCGGTGACAGTTGTAGCTGGGCGGCACCTGCCAGCAATGCCTGCTCGGCTTGCTCGAGTGCCTCGAAACCGTCACGCCACAAGCCAGCCATGCGGGTCTCCACCAGCGCATCGCGCAGGGCCGAGGCCGCAAGCAAGCCAAGCAGCAAGCTCAGCACCAGTGCCAACAGCAACACCACACCGCGCTGGCGCGTCATGGGCCGGCCAGCGGATTGCGCAGCGCCACGCTCAAGGCATGCTGCTGCTCGATACCCAGGGTGGGCTCGAACAGCGTCAGGTGCACATCCACCCGCCCACCTTGCGGCGCCTCGACAAACGCCACACGCATCTCACGCACATGGTCGACCAGCGGCTGGCTAGCCCCTCGCCGCCGGAACCGCAAGGTCGTGCCATCCAGCACATAGAGGTACTGGCTTATGGGGATTGCCAAAGGGTGCTGGCTGCCATCAACTCGCCCGCTGTGCACGTGAGCCTCGTCGATGCAGTTGGTCAGCAGCGTCCAGTCCGGGGCACCGGTGTGCCCGGGCAGCTCGGCCACTACCAGGCTCAGGCTGTTCGCGCCCACCTGCAGGGGCTGGGCGAAGGCTTGAAGCGCTAGCGAGTCGGTAAAGTCGTCGGGCTGCAGGCGCAGGCAGCCGAACATGCCGGCCATGCGAATGTCCTGGGCCATGCGTTGCAATGCCAGGCGGGCATCAGCCTGCAAGCGTGCGGACGCGCCCTGCAGGCGCCAAGTGTCATGGGCAGACACGAACAATTGGCTGGCCGCTGCCAGCAGCAGCAAACCGATGGCGAGTGCCAGCACCCCCTCGATCAAACCGAAGCCGCCTTGTGTGCGGCTCATGGCTGCGCCTTCGGCTCGCCTGCGGCCCTGGCCCGTTCCTGCCGGGTGTGCGCCAACAAGGCGGCCTGCGCGTCGTGCCGCGCGCTGTCGGTTGCCTGCAATGCGCGCACCTGCAAGGCGCCAGCGGCAAACATGCCCACCGCCACCACCACCATGGCCAGTAATACCTCGAGCAGCGTCATGCCCCCTTCCATCGCTCGCATCCCTGCGCCCCCTGCGACTTTTCCTGCAACTGATTACTCACTGGGCGACTGGATCAATTGCCCGGCGACCTTGAAGCTGAAGCGAAGCACTTCCAGGGAGAAATGCACGGTGCGGCAACAGGGTGCAACACTGATACAAATGATGTTGGCGCTGGCCATGGCGGCCGTTCTGATACAACTGGGGATGCCGGCCTACCGCGACCTCTCCGACGACTTACACAGGGCAGCCGCAGCGCGCGACCTGGCGCAAGCATTGCGCAGCGCGCGCAGCCACGCGTTGCTGCAAGGCCAGGCGGTGCTGGTGCTGCCGTTGGAAAGTGATTGGGGCAAGGGCTGGCGCGTGGTGCTAGCGCACAATCAGCAGGCACTTCGTGAGCAGCGTCTGTTACGGCCTCTGAGGATTGTCGCGAATACCGCAGAGCAGGTGAAGTTCAGCGCACTGGGCGTGCCGCAGGGGCGCAACGCCAACTTGCTGGGTGGCACCTTGCACATATGCCAGCCTGGCGCAGCGGCCAGCCAGTACCGGGTGGTACTGGCGACCAGCGGCAGGGTCAGCCTGCGCACAGATGAACTAAGTGAGCCCTTGTGCGCAGGCTCCTGATCAGATCAGCGAGCGAACCCGCAGCTCTTTGGGCATGGAGAACGTGATGTTCTCCTCGCGCCCATCCAGCTCTTCTGCGCCGGTGGCGCCCCAGGCCTTGAGCTGCTCGATCACACCGCGCACCAGCACTTCAGGGGCCGAAGCACCCGCTGTGATGCCGATGCGGGCTGCGTCATCGAACCAGGCACGTTGCAGGTCCTCGGCACCGTCGATCAGATAGGCCGGGGTGCTCATGCGCTCGGCCAGCTCACGCAGGCGGTTGGAGTTGGAGCTGTTCGGGCTACCAACCACCAGCACCACGTCACACTCACCGGCCAGTTGCTTGACCGCATCCTGGCGGTTCTGGGTGGCGTAGCAGATGTCGTCCTTGCGCGGCCCACCGATGTTCGGGAAGCGCGCACGCAGGGCGTCGATGACACGGCTGGTGTCATCCATCGACAGCGTGGTCTGGGTGACGAAGGCCAGGTGGTCCGGGTCGCGCACCTGCAGCTTGGCGACATCGTCCTCGTCTTCGACAAGGTAGATGGCACCGCCGTTGCTGGCGTCGTATTGCCCCATGGTGCCTTCGACTTCCGGGTGCCCCTCGTGGCCGATGAGAATGCACTCACGGCCGTCGCGGCTGTACTTGGCGACTTCGATATGCACCTTGGTCACCAACGGGCAGGTGGCGTCGAACACCTTCAGGCCACGCCCAGCGGCTTCCTGGCGCACGGCCTGGGAAACACCATGGGCACTGAAGATGACGATGACGTCATCCGGCACCTGGTCCAGCTCTTCGACGAAGATGGCACCGCGGTTACGCAGGTCTTCGACCACGAACTTGTTGTGCACCACTTCATGGCGCACGTAGATCGGCGGGCCGAAGACTTCCAGGGCACGGTTGACGATCTCGATCGCCCGGTCGACCCCCGCGCAAAAACCGCGAGGGTTGGCGAGTTTGATTTGCATGCTCGGCTCCAGGCTTACAAGGCCTTCACGTCGAGGATCTGCACCTCGAAGCTCAGGGTCTTGCCAGCCAGTGGGTGATTGAAGTCGATGGTCACCTGCGCGTCATCGAAGGCTTTGACCACGCCCGGCAGCTCGGCGTTTGCGGCGTCGTTGAAGATCACCAGCAGGCCTTCGGACAACTCCATGTCGGTGAACTGCGAACGCGGCATGATTTGCACATTCTGCGGGTTCGGCTGGCCGAAGGCGTTTTCCGGGGCCACGGTGACGGTGCGCTTGTCGCCGGCCTTGAAGCCGAACAGCGCGGCTTCGAAACCTGGCAGCAGGTTGCCGTCACCCACCTTGAACACGGCAGGCGACTTGTCGAACGTGCTGTCGACGGTGTCGCCGTTTTCCAGGTGCAGTGCGAAGTGCAGGGTGACTTCGGTATTCTGGCCGATACGGGTGTCAGTCATGGACCGGATCCTCGGACTTCTTGCTCTTGAACATATCCAGCGCCAGCATCACCGCGCCAACGGTGATGGCGCTGTCGGCCACGTTGAAGGCCGGGAAGTAATGGCGGTTTTGCCAGTGCACCAGGATGAAGTCGACCACATGGCCCAGGACGACGCGGTCGTACAGGTTGCCAATGGCGCCACCCAGCACCAGCGCCAGCGCCACGGCCAGCCAGGTTTCGTTGCGCCCCAGGCGCTTGAGCCACACCACCAGTACGGCACTGACCACTACGGCGATCAGGGCGAACAGCCAGCGCTGCCAGCCAGCGCCATCAGCGAGGAAGCTGAAAGCGGCGCCGGTGTTGTAGGCCAAGGTCCAGCTGAAGTAGTCAGGGATGACCACAATCTGCTGGTACATGGTCAGAGCGTTGTTGAAATACAGCTTGGTGGCCTGGTCGAGGACCAGGACCAGCAAGCTCAGCCAAAGCCATGCAAGGCGCCCGAAGCGCCCCACTGCCGGGTTAGGCATAGTGACGCACCTCGCCCGAACCGGTCAGGTTATCAACGCAACGGCTGCAGATTTCCGGGTGCTCCGGGTGGCTGCCGACGTCGGCGCGGAAGTGCCAGCAACGGCCGCACTTGGCATGGCCGGACTTGACCACTTTCAGCTTGAGGCCTTCGACTTCGGTAGCCACGGCGTCAGCCGGTGCCTGCACGAACGGCACTACGCTCGCAGCCGAGGTGATCAGCACGAAGCGCAGCTCGTCGCCCAGCTTGCTCAGGTCGGCGCTCAGGCCTTCGTCGGCGTACAGGGTGACTTCGGCCTGCAGGTTGCCGCCGATGACCTTGGCAGTACGCTGGTTTTCCAGCTCCTTGTTGACCGACGCCTTGACCGCCATGACGCGATCCCAATAGGCACGGTCCAGCTCGGTGCCTTCCGGCAACTCGCTCAGGCCCTGGTACCAGCCGTTGAGCATCACCGACTCGTTGCGCTCGCCCGGCAGGTACTGCCAGATTTCGTCAGCGGTGAAGGCCAGGATGGGTGCGATCCAGCGCACCAGCGCCTCGCTGATGTGGTACAGCGCCGACTGGCACGAACGACGGGCGACACTGTTGGCGCCGGTGGTGTACTGGCGGTCCTTGATGATGTCGAGGTAGAAGCCACCCAGCTCCTGCACGCAGAAGTTGTGGATCTTCGAGTAGACGTTCCAGAAACGGTACTCGCTGTAGTGCTCTTCCAGCTCGCGCTGCAGCAGCAGCGTCCGGTCCACTGCCCAACGGTCCAGGGCCAGCATGTCCTCGGGGGCCAGCAGGTCGCGGGCCGGGTCGAAGCCCGACAGGTTGGAAAGCAGGAAGCGCGCGGTGTTGCGGATACGCCGGTAGGCGTCGGCGCTGCGCTGCAGGATCTGCTCGGAAACCGCCATCTCACCGGAGTAGTCGGTGGCCGAAACCCACAGGCGCAGGATGTCGGCACCCAGGGTGTTGTTGACCTTCTCCGGCTCGATGGTGTTGCCCAGCGACTTGGACATCTTGCGGCCGTTTTCGTCCACGGTGAAGCCGTGGGTCAGCAGCTCGCGGTACGGCGCGTGGTTGTCGATGGCGCAACCGGTCAGCAACGAGGAGTGGAACCAGCCACGGTGCTGGTCGGACCCTTCCAGGTACAGGTCGGCGACCGGGCCGGTGGCGTGGCCGATGTCGTGCGAACCCCGCAGCACGTGCCAGTGGGTGGTGCCAGAGTCGAACCACACGTCCAGGGTGTCGGTGATCTTGTCGTACTGGCCGGCTTCGTCACCGAGCAGTTCGGCGGCGTCCAGCTTGAACCAGGCCTCGATGCCCTCTTGCTCGACGCGCTTGGCCACGGCTTCCATCAGCTCGACGGTGCGCGGGTGCAGCTCGCCGGTCTGCTTGTGCAGGAAGAACGGGATCGGCACACCCCAGTTGCGCTGACGCGAGATGCACCAGTCCGGGCGGTTGGCGATCATCGAGTGCAGGCGCGCCTGGCCCCAGGCCGGGACGAACTTGGTTTCTTCGATGGCCTTGAGCGCGCGCTCACGCAACGGCTCGCCGGTGCTTGGCTGCTTGTCCATGCCGACGAACCACTGCGCGGTGGCGCGGTAGATCAGCGGGGTCTTGTGGCGCCAGCAGTGCATGTAGCTGTGGCTGATGGTTTCGGTGTGCATCAGCGCGCCGACTTCGCTCAGCTTCTCGACGATGGCCGGGTTGGCCTTCCAGATGAACTGGCCGCCGAAGAAGTCCAGCGACTCGACGTACACGCCATTGCTCTGCACCGGCGTGAGGATGTCGTCGTTGACCATGCCGTAGCGCTTGCAGGTGACGAAGTCGTCTTCACCGTAGGCGGGCGCGGAGTGAACCACACCGGTACCGGCGCCCAGCTCGACGTAGTCGGCCAGGTAGATCGGCGACAGGCGGTCGTAGAACGGGTGACGGAAGTTGACCAGCTCCAGGGCCGAACCCTGGGCGGTGGCGATGACCGAGCCTTCCAGGTTGTAACGCTTGAGGCACGCCTCGACCAGCTCTTCGGCCAGTACCAGCAGGCGCTCGCCGGTGTCGACCAGGGCGTACTTGAACTCCGGGTGGATGTTCAGCGCCTGGTTGGCCGGGATGGTCCACGGGGTGGTGGTCCAGATCACGATGGCGGCGGGCTTGGCCAGCGAGGCCAGGCCAAAGGCGGCGGCCAGCTTGTCGGCATCGGCGGCTGGGAAGGCCACGTCGATGGTCTGGGATTTCTTGTCGGCGTATTCGACCTCGGCTTCGGCCAGTGCCGAACCGCAATCGAAGCACCAGTTCACAGGCTTGAGGCCCTTGAACACGAAGCCTTGCTTGACCATTTCGGCCAGGGCACGGATTTCACCGGCCTCGTTGGCGAAGTTCATGGTCTTGTAGGGGTTGTCCCAGTCGCCCAGCACACCCAGGCGGATGAACTCGGTCTTCTGCCCTTCGATCTGCTCGGCGGCGTACTCACGGCACAGTTCACGGGTGCGGTCGGCAGACAGGTGCTTGCCGTGGGTGACCTCGACCTTGTGTTCGATCGGCAGGCCATGGCAGTCCCAGCCCGGCACGTAGGGCGCATCGAAGCCCGCCAGGGTCTTGGAACGGACGATCATGTCCTTGAGGATCTTGTTCAGCGCATGACCGATGTGGATCTTGCCGTTGGCATAGGGCGGGCCGTCGTGCAGGACGAACTTCGGACGATCCTTGCCAATTTCGCGCAGCTTCTGGTACAGGCCAATGCTGTCCCAGCGCTGCAGAATCTGCGGTTCGCGCTGAGGCAGGCCGGCCTTCATCGGGAAGGCGGTGTCCGGAAGGTTTAGCGTGGCTTTGTAGTCGGTCATTTCAGGCTCTTCGTTAGCGGTTGAGCGTGCCAATGTGCACGTGCGGCGGCGATGTCCGCGTCGATCGCCGACTTCAGCGCCTCAAGGGAGGCGAATCGCTGCTCTTCACGCAGCTTGTGGTGGAACTCCACCGTCAGACGCCGGCCATACAGGTCGCCGGCATAATCCAGAAGATGAATCTCCAGGTGCGGGCGCCCATCACCGGCAACGGTGGGGCGCACGCCGATATTGCCGACACCCGGCCAGGCCTTGCCGTCGATTTCGATGCTGGCCAGGTAAACCCCGGACAGCGGCACGCGGCGGCGCTTGAGCTGGATGTTGGCGGTGGGCGTGCCGAGTTGGCGCGCCAGTTTCTGGCCGTGCAGGACCCGGCCAGTGATGCGGTACGGGCGGCCCAGCAGGTGCTCGGCCAACTCGAAGTTACCTTCGGCCAGGGCCTTGCGCACTTCGGTGCTGCTGACCCGCAGGCCGTCCTGGATTACGGTGTTGGCGGCTTCGACGGTAAACCCGTACTTGTCGCCCGCCTCGACCAGGAAGGCGAAATCGCCCGCGCGGTCGCAGCCGAAACGGAAGTCGTCGCCCACTTCGAGGTGACGAACGCCCAGGCCGTCGACCAGGATGGCCTTGACGAATTCATCGGCGCTGAGTTTGCTCAGGCGCTGATTGAACGCCAGGCACAACACCCGGTCGATGCCTTCGGCAGCCAGCAGCTCGATTTTGTCGCGCAGCCGCGCCAAGCGCGCCGGCGCGGTATCGGGGGCAAAGTATTCGCGCGGCTGTGGCTCGAAGATCACCACGCAGGACGGCAGGCCAAGTGCTTGGCCACGCTCGCGCAAACGCGCCAGGATAGCCTGGTGGCCGCGGTGAACCCCGTCGAAGTTGCCAATGGTGGCGACACAGCCCCGGTGCTCGGGGCGCAGGTTGTGAAGACCTCGAACCAGCTGCATAACGCGCTTCTTGCTCATAAAGTGGCCGATTATAACCACACCCGGGCGCCGGTGACAGGCAGCAGCGCCCGGGGGTGACGTGGAATGCGAAAAACCGACGCCTGACGTGCGCTTGGCTTCAGTGCAGGGCCTTGCGGGCGAAATGCCGAGGCCGGAAGCCGCACAGGTACAGGCAGCCGAAATACGTGACGATACCTGCCAGGATCAACGCCCCGAGACGCACGAAGCGCTCGAGCATGCCACCCTGCTCCCAGGCCGGCATATAGTGCATGCCCGCCAGCAATACCGCCGACATCAATGTCACTGCCAACACCAGTTTGAACAGGAACCTGGTCCACCCGGGTTGCGGTTCGAACAGCCCTTGGCTGCGCAGCTTCCAGAACAGCAGGCCGGCATTCAGGCAGGCCCCGAGGCTGATCGCCAGGGCCAGCCCGGCATGTGCCAGCGGGCCGACCAGGGCCAGGTTCAACAATTGGGTGCAGACCAGCGTAAACACCGCGATCTTCACCGGCGTGCGGATATTCTGCTGCGCATAGAAGCCGGGTGCCAGTACCTTGACCAGAATGATCGCCAACAGGCCCACAGAATAGGCGACCAGGGCGCGCTGGGTCATGGCCGCATCGAACGCGCTGAACTTGCCGTACTGGAACAGCGCCACGGTCAGCGGCTCGGCGAGGATGGCCATGGCCAGGGTGCAGGGCAATACCAGCAAAAAGCACAGGCGCAGGCCCCAGTCGAGGATACGTGAGTACTCTTCGCGGTCTTTATTAGCGTAAGTCTTGGCCAGGGTAGGCAGCAGGATGGTGCCCAACGCCACGCCCAGCACGCCGGACGGCAGCTCCATGAGCCGATCGGCGTAGTACATCCACGACACCGAGCCGGCCACCAGGAACGAGGCGAAGATGGTGTTGATGATCAGCGATATCTGGCTGACCGAGACCCCGAGAATCGCCGGCAGCATCTGCTTGAGCACGCGCCATACACCCGTGTCGCGCAGGTTCAGGCGGGGCAGCACGAGCATGCCGATCTTCTTCAGCGCCGGCAGTTGATACACCAGCTGGGCCAGGCCGCCCGCCAGTACACCCCAGCCCAACGCCATGATCGGCGGGTCGAAATACGGCGTTAGTACCACGGCGAAAAAGATCATCGCCACGTTCAGCAAGGTCGGGGTAAACGCCGGGACCGAGAAGCGGTTCCAGGTATTGAGGATCGCACCCGCCAGGGACGACAGCGATATCAGCAATATATAAGGAAACGTCACCCGCAACAGGTCGGTGGTGAGTGCGTATTTTTCGGCACTGTCGACGAACCCTGGCGCGGTCGCCCACACCACCCAAGGCGCGGCAAGGATGCCAACGACGGTGACCAGTGCCAGGACCAGGGTCAGCAGACCGCTGACATAGGCAATGAAGGTACGGGTCGCCTCATCGCCCTGCTGGGTCTTGTACTCGGCCAGAATGGGCACAAAAGCTTGCGAGAACGCACCTTCGGCAAAGATCCGTCGCAGCAGGTTGGGCAACTTGAAGGCGATGAAAAAGGCATCAGTGGCGATGCCGGCACCAAATACACGCGCCAGGATGGTGTCGCGCACAAAGCCCAATACCCTGGAAATCATGGTGATCGAGCTGACCGCAGCCAGAGATTTCAGCAAATTCATCGAAAAGATTCACGTCAGAGACAGAGGACGCTGCAGAGAGCGTTCGAATGTGCGATACTCCCGCGCCTTCGCAGGGGAGCCAAAATTCCCGAGTTTACAGGTCGCGCAGCAGAAAGGAATCTTTCCCTCTTGTTGGCGCACCGCTCGGCGGAACCTTGCAGGTGGCCTTGACATCCGTTCGACTGATCGGCATGATTCGCGGCCTATTTTGTTTGCTATTTACCTAAAGTCTTTCGAGGAGCTCGACGGTGGCCAACACACCTTCCGCCAAGAAACGTGCAAAACAGGCTGAGAAGCGTCGCAGCCACAACGCCAGCCTGCGTTCCATGGTCCGCACCTACATCAAGAATGTAGTTAAAGCCATCGACGCAAAAGACGCTGAAAAAGCGCAAGCCGCTTACGTTCTGGCTGTACCAGTAATCGACCGTATGGCCGATAAAGGTATCATCCACAAGAACAAAGCTGCTCGCCACAAAGGCCGTCTGAATGGCCACATCAAGGCGCTGAAAGAAGCTGCAGCTGCCTAAGCGACATGCTTGTCAAAAAACCGACCCTAGGGTCGGTTTTTTGTTGCCTGCGATTTAACTGTTTACCCGCGCGCTTCTAGCAGGAGCGCCCTTGCCGGGGCGCCCCTCCTGTTGAATCACTTGGCGATCGGGATCTTCGGCGCCCACTGCAGCCACTGATCCTCTGCCTTGTCGAACAGGGCAAAGGTCTGCTGCGGCCGCGCCGGGTTGCCCATCTGCTCGCCATCCGGCGTGGCAAAGGCAATACCGCCATCGATAAGCGTCTCCAGCGATTCGGTACGCACCGTGGCTCCCTTGAACAGCCCCCAATCGAAACCAAACCCGCTGCTGTTCCAGAAGCGGCTGCCACTGCGCACCAAGGCGGCATAGCGCGGCTCGATAAGGATATGTATCAGCACGCGGTCGGCACTCTGGCCCAGCTCGAAGCCTGTCACCTTGCCTACCGCGACCTCACGATAAGTAACCGGCACACCCGGCTTGATCGAGCCGCGCCGCGGGGCGCTGAGCGTCAACGGCAGGCCAACTTCCGGCCCTGCAACCTGCGGGGCATCGGCCAGGGCAATGAAGTCGCGCTGGGAGCCCTTGTCCTTGGCCGCCGGCTGCACTTCCAGGTACTGCCCACCAATCAAGGTGTCGAGGTTTTCGGTGCGCACCAGGCCCAATGCAGGCTTGACCACCCAGAATTGCGTACCGACGCGTGCAATACGCTCTGCAGCTTCGGTAATGCGTGCCCGCAAAATCACGGCCTGCAAGTCTGCAGTCAGGTCGACACTTTCGATGCTGCCGACGTCCAGGCCACGGAAGCGAATCGGCGTCCCTGGCTTCAAGCCGTCGGCTCGGTCCACACGAATGGTGATCAATGTACCCGCCCGGTTAACCGCCTCCTGGCTCTCATGCAGCCGGAAGCGCGGGATATGGCGCTTGAGCACCACATCGGGCCTTGGCGTGTCGAAGGCGATACCACCCGCCATGAGCGTCTGCAGTGACTCGCTTTTGATCTTGATGCCCGACAGACCACCGGTCAGGGTAATGCCACTGACATTCCAGAAGCGCGACGAGCCGTTCACCAGCTTCTCGTACTCCTTCTCTATATGCACACCGATCAGGATGCGGTTGCTGTTACGCGCAAACTGGTAGCTCTGCACGCTGCCCACCTTCACCTGGCGGTACATCACCGGGCTACCGATTTCCAGCGAGCCCAGGGTATCGGCGAACAGCACCATGTGCAGGCCCGGCGCCTTCAGATCAAGCGGCGGCGCCTTGGGCCGTGCCTCGAACTCCCGCAGCGGCTTGTCGCCCTTCTCCCCGGGGCGAATGGCAATGTAGTTACCTTTTACCAAGGCCTCCAGGCCGGTAATGCCCGCCAGCGAGATGGACGGCTTGACCACCCAGAACTGCGTACCTTCGACCAGGTAGTCCTCGGTGAGTGGGTCGAGGGTCAGCTCGGCCATGGCGCTGCCCAGGTTGTCTTCCATCTTCAGCGCTTTCAGCGAGCCGACCTGGATCCCCTTGTACATCACCGGCGTGCGACCGGCCTGCAGGCCTTCGTAGTCACTCAGCTTGACCTTGATGCGGATACCGGCCTGGGCTGCATCGAAGTCTTCATACAGGCGAAACGGCAGGCTGGGGTCGGTTGGCGGGCTGTCCTTGCGGTATTCCGGCGTCGCAAAGGCAATACCGCCGGCGACGATGCTCGACAGCGACTCGCTGCGCACCTTCACGCCCGACAGGCTGGCATCGATACTGATACCGCTGGCATTCCAGAAACGCGTGTGTTTGCGCACCAGGCTGGCGTAGGCCGGCTGGATAAACACTTTGATCTCTACAGTGTCCTGGTCATCGGAAAGCCGGTAACTCTTCACCCGGCCGACCTGGATCTGCTTGTAGAACACCGGGCTGTCGCGATTGAGCGAACCCAGCCGTTCGGCCTTGAGCGTCAGGTGCAAGCCCGGCTCACTGTCAGACAAGGGCGGCGCCGTAGACAAGGCCTTGAAGCGCTTGGCCTTCTCCCCTTCGCCAGGGCTGACGGCGATGTAGTTACCCGAGACCAGGGTTTCCAGGCCGGAAATACCCGCCAGGCTGACGCTTGGCTTGACCAGCCAGAAGCGCGTCCCGGCAGTCAGGTGCGGCTCGGCTGCCTTGTTCATTTCAATGGTGGCAATCACACCCTGGTTGGCACCCTTGGCATCCAGCACCAACGCCGTCACCTTGCCGACAGGCATGCCCTTGTAGATGACTTCGGTCTTGTTGGCGACGATCCCTTCACCCGTGGTAAAGCGAACCTCGATTTCTACACCCGCATCACGGTAGGCCTGCCATGCCAGCCAGCCCCCGATCATCAACGCGATCAGCGGCAGGATCCAGATGGCCGACCAGTTCGAAGCTGGGCGGGTTTTTGCCGTAGGCAGGTCACTCATGGTCGTCATCCGACTCCGTGTTATCCCAAATCAGTCGGGGATCGAAAGTTAAAGCAGCAAGCATCGTCAGAATCACCACACTGGCGAAGGCGACAGCGCCCAGGTTGGCTTCGACACTGGCTATTCGCCCGAAATTCACCACCGCCACCAGGATGGCGATGACGAAGATATCGAGCATGGACCAGCGCCCAATGAATTCGATAAAGCGGTACATCAGGATCCGTTGGCGCGCCGAAAGCGGCTGGCGGCGCTGAACCGAGTACAGCAACAAGCCAATACCCACCAGTTTGAAGGTAGGTACCAGAATACTGGCGATGAACACCACGGCAGCGATGGGCACCATGCCGTGCTTGAGCAGGGTAATGACGCCGGACATGATGGTATCGGGGCTACCCTGGCCAAGGGTGCTGACAGTCATGATCGGCAACAGGTTGGCAGGGATATAGAGAATGGAGGCCGCAATCAGCAACGCCCAGGTACGCACGATGCTGTTCGGCCGACGGCCATGCACAATGGCCCCACAGCGCGTACACGTCTGCGAGGCGCTGTCGGCCTCCTGCCTGTTCAATTGGTGACACTCATTGCAGACCAGGATGCCTGCATCAATCGCCCGCATGGAGATCCTCCCCCGAAAGCGCACTCCAGATCTGATGCGGTGACATCACCACTTCGAGCCATACCTGAATCAACAGCAGGCTGATAAAACAGAACAGCCCCAACCCCACGGTCAGTTCAGCCAGGTCCACCAGTTTGACGATCGCAACCAGCACGCCCATGAAGTAGACCTCGAGCATGCCCCAGTCGCGCAAGTGGTGATAGATGCGGTAGAACAACAGGCCATAGCTGCGGCCTACATCCAGCCGAATGCTCAGCAGTACCGCCAACTGGCACAGCAGCTTTGCCAAAGGAATGGCCATGCTGCACAGGAAGACCACCACGGCCACGCCGCGCATTTGTGAATTGTACAGGCCCACTACCCCGCTCCAGACCGTGTCGTCCGAAGTCTGGCCAAGCAGGTGCAGCTGCATGATCGGCAGAAAGTTGGCTGGCACGAAAAGCAGTAATGCCGTCAGTACCAGGGCCAGGCTGCGGTTGACCACATTGTGCCGGTGGGCGTAAAGCTCATAACCGCAGCGCGGGCACAGGGCTTTTTCATCGTGCTGCAGCACTGGCTTGCGCAGCAACAGGTCGCATTCGTGACAAGCAACGAGTTCGTCCAGCGGCAAGTGGGCCAGTGCTTCGGGTTCGACAGGGTTGGGCATATCGAGCTTCTGAAAGGATGCGTGGGCTCTATTCTAGTGATCTGGCTCGAAATGTGGGAGGCAACTATTGACCGGTTTGAGCCCGGTTTTTGTGCGAGAC
>NZ_JANIAG010000131.1:0-16089 GCF_028682155.1 Pseudomonas sp. 39004 | reverse complement strand
AACAAGCGTTCGGGCCAATCACCGTGTTGCTCAACCACGCCGGCATCCTGGCCGCCATGCCCTTCCTGGAAACCAGCGAAGAAGAGTGGGACCGGATCATGGCCGTGAACGTGAAAAGCATGTTCCTGGTCACCAAGGCGGTATTGCCGCGCATGCTCTCGGCGGGCGGTGGCAGCATCGTCTGCACGTCGTCGATTTCGGCGGTGGTGGGCACGCCCATGGAGGTGCTGTATTGCACCAGCAAAGGCGCCACGCACATGTTCGCCAGGGCCATCGCCGTGGAGTTCCGCGACCGCGGCATCCGTGCCAACGCGATCTGCCCGGGCTTCATCGCCACCGACCACGGCCTGCGCGAAATCGACATGCTGCGCAAGCACGGGGTGGATGTCAGCGAACACGCGATCGCCGCCGCCCAGGGGCGCTTGTGCCAACCCTCGGAGGTGGCCACCGCGGCCTTGTTCCTGGCCAGCGACGATGCCAGTTTCGTCAACGGCACCCACCTGTTTGCCGACAACGGCTACACCGCCATCTGATCACAATAATAATGGGCAGGAGAGCAACGTGAGCACCTTATCGAACAACATGCACATCAACGAGTTCGGGCTCGACCAGGCGCACTGGCGCAACTGGGCGGGCAACCAGTCGTGTATCCGCGCGGCACGTGGCGCCCCCTCCAGCGAAGACGAGCTGTGCACCCTGGTCAGCCAGGCGAGCGCCAATGGCATGAACGTGCGCGTGGCGGGTTCCGGGCATTCGTTTACCCCGGTGGCGCTGACCAACGGCCTGCACCTGTCGCTGGGCAACATGAGCGGTGTGCGCCACATCGACCCTGAGAAAAAGCGCGTCACCGCAGCCGCCGGCACCACCATCAACGCCTTCGGCAAGGCGCTGCGGGCGGCCGGCCTGTCGATGGTCAACCAGGGCGACATCGACAGCCAGTCGATCGCCGGCGCCCTGACCACAGGCACCCACGGCACCGGCCTGACCCTGGGCAACCTGGCCTCGTCGATCGTTGGTCTGAAGCTGGTTCAACCCAACGGTGAGATCATCGTGGTGGATGAAAGCACGCCCGACCTGCTGCAGGCGGGCCGAGTATCGCTGGGCGTGCTGGGGATCGTGTCGGAGCTGACCTTGCAGGTGACCGACAGCTTCAACCTGCACGAACGCATCTGGCGTGAAGACTTCGAAAGCGTGATGGACAAGCACGATGAACTGGCGCGCACGCACCGCCACTTCAGCTTCTTCTGGTGCCCCTACGAGCAGAGCCGGCACTGCTACTGCCTGCCGGACACGGCGGCAACCTCCACCAGTGGGCGCACCACCGATGTGTGCGAGGTGAAAGTCATGGACATCACCGACCGCCCGGCCTGGGAAAGCGAATTCGAGAAAGTCGCCTACAGCTCGGACGTGTATCCGATCGAGTACTTGCCCAACTTCCATGAACTGGAATATGCCGTGCCCCTCCGGCACAGCAAGGAAGCCTTGCGGGCGGTGCGCAAGCTGATGCTCGAGGACTTCCCCGAGGCGATCTACCCCATCGAGTACCGCTTCACCGCCGGCGACGGCGCCTGGATGAGCCCGTTCTTCGAGCAGGACAGCGTGACCATTTCGGTGTCTGGCCAGCCGGGCACCGACTACTGGGACTACCTGCGGGCGGTCGACCAGATCCTGCGCGCATACGGCGCTCGGCCGCACTGGGGCAAGCTGCACTTTCTGACCGGTGACGACGTCAGTGCCCTCTACCCCCGTGCCCAGGATTTTCGCAACCTGCGCCGCCAGCTCGACCCCCAGGGTATCTACCTGAGCGAGCACCTCAGCCCGCTGTTCAAGTAAGCCGCAACGGCTTGGCACAACGCCCGAGGCAGCCCCTCGGGCGTTGTGCGTTTCAGGCGTTCAGGCCCTGGCCAGGTAATCGATGAACAGGCGAAACAGTTCGGCGTTGGTGGAAATCTCCAGCCGCTGGTAGATATTGTGCTTGTGCACTTTCACCGTGCCATCCGAGATGTTCAGTTGCCTGGCAATCGACGCATTGCTGTGCCCCTGCAACAGCAACTTGGCGATGTAGCGCTGGGTCTCGGTCAACTGCCCCTGCAAAATCTCGACAAAGGCATCTTCCAGCACCCCGCCCTCGGCAGGCGCATCGCGCAGGTAATCGGCGTAGCGCAGCCGACAATGCTGGCCCAGCACCGAGGCCAGCACGGGCGCCATGGCAGCCAGCACCTGCATGTCGTCTTCGCTGAAGCTGCCGCTGCTGAGGTTGCGCATCAGCGAGTAGACGACGGCCACCTGAGGCCGCAGCGCAATGATGAAGCCCACCTCCTCCACCGAGGTGCCGTAGTCGGACGACACGCACGGGTGGATGTCCTTGGAGATGGAGAAGCCTGAAGCATAGAAACTGTCGGGCGCCAGCTCGCTCATGCGCCAGAGCCCGCCCGGGTGCTCGTTGACGCAGGCAACATAGAACGGGTCGAGCAGGTAACCGCCCCGCACGTAGGCGTTCAGGGTGCGCTCTGACACCGAATCGTTGTAGCCGTTATGCACCAGCAGCGCATGCTGGTTGAACTTGAACAGATAACCACAGCTCATCTCGAATGCCAGCTTTGCGCGCAAGAGCGCATCGATGGCCGGCCCCAAAGCGTCCGTGCCGATCGCATCGATCACCGCCGCCAGCCTGTTCGCTTCTTCCAATGTCATCACTCACCCCGCTGTCGTGCACACAAGCCCCTGGGCAACTTACCGCCCTGCACCGCAAAAAGCACAAAATCCGGGGCGCCCTGGGCGCTCCGGATCATGTCGGCGACGTTTTTCGGTCAGGACGGTTCGGCAGCCACCTTGTAGGCACTGGCGGCCTCGTCCTCGCGCCCCATCTCCACAGCCTTGGGTACGGCCAGCCAACTGGCGAGCAGCATGGCGAACAGGCCACCGCTGAGCTTGCCGATGATCAGCGGCAGAATCAGCGAGGGCTGGAAGTTGGCGGAGAAGGCCATGTGGTCGCCGAAGGTGAAGGCGGCGCACACCGAGAAGGCGATCACCAGCACCTTGTCCTTGGGCGGCATCTCGCTCACCAGCCTGAACATGGCCAGAATGTTGGCCGAGGCGGCCAGCACCCCGGCGGCGCCGACCCCGGACATGCCGAACCGCGAGGCGACCCGCTCGATGGGCCGTGCCAGAAAGCGCTTGAGCAGGTGCACCATCGGGAACGCCCCACACAGCATCAGGCCAACGTAGCCGGCAATTTCCAGCGCGCGGAACTGGTCGTCGGCATCGGCGATGATCGGGGCGAAGCCCCAGCTACCGAACACAGCGCTGAAAAAGCCGGTGAAGTACTGGACGATGGAGGCCACCAGCACCAGCACCACACCGATATACATGAACTGACCGAGCTTGAGGAACAGGTACACCATCAGCGTCGGGAAGTAGCGCAGCGCGGCGGCCAGCACGATGCAGAACAGAATCAACGGCATCAGGTTGCGCACCAGCATCGGCCAGGTGAAATGCAGCGCCTGGGTGGCCGCGCCGGTGGTGGCGATGTCCGGCCGCACCTCCAGGCCGAGCAGTTGCATGGTCATGGCGATTACCATGATGCTGACGGGAATGGTCAACAAGCCGGCCATGATCCCCAAGGCCATGTACTTGTGGTCGACCTTGCGCAGCATGGCCAGCCCCACCGGGATCACGAAGATGATCGTGGAGCCGCACTGGAAGCCGGTGATCAGGCCCAGGATCCAGCCCTCGGGGCTTTGCGCCATGGCCTTGGCCAGCTGGTAGCCGCCCATGTCCGAGGCGATGAAGATCGGCCCGGCAATCGCGGGGTCGGCGCCAATGGCCTGAAACAGCGGCGCGATGAGCTGGCTGATGCCTGCGGATATGTACGGGATTGCTGCCATGATGCCGGCCACGGGGATGAAGATCGGGCCAATGCTGTGCAGGCCGGCGATGAATTCCTGGCCCAGTTCACCTTCTGGGTTGTAGATGGATGCCACGGCGCCCAGTACCGCGCACACCATGATGACGTAGATGACATAGGTGCCGATGTTTTCCATTTGCCGCCTCATTCTTGTAAGCGTTATAGGGTTGGCAGGACTGAAAGACACGGGGGCGTAATTGTTTTTATCGCGCATGCAAGGTGCGCCCCGTCGACGGTTAAGCTATTCGGCAGGCAGCGGGCTGTCCATATACCGGGAGGTATATGCAGTTCCCAGACAGCAACACCACAGGAGCAATGGAATGATTCACGGCAAAACACTAGACGCCTGGTACGCCTCCCACCCCTTGGTCGAGGACCTGGTGGCACTGCGCGAAACCTGCTGGTTCAACCCTGGCATCGCGCCAACCGCAGAGGCCTTGGAAGACGTCGGCCTGACTGCCGCCGACGTGCACGCAGCCAGTGCCCGGCTGCTGCGCTTCGCTCCGTACCTGGCCACGGTGTTCCCAGACACCGCCGCCTCTGGCGGCATCATCGAATCACCGATTCGCCCGCTGCCAACTTTGCAACACGCCTTGCAGCAAGCAGCCGGCCTCGCGCCCAGCGGCTCACTCTGGCTCAAGGCCGACAGCGAGCTACCCATCTCTGGCTCGATCAAGGCCCGCGGCGGCATCCACGAAGTGCTCAAGCATGCCGAAGACCTGGCGCTGGCGGCCGGCCTGATCACCCTGGGCAGCGATTACCGGGTACTGGCCAGCGACCCAGCCCGGCAGTTCTTCAGCCAGTACAAGGTGGCCGTCGGCTCGACCGGTAACCTGGGCCTGTCGATCGGAATCATGAGTGCCCGGCTGGGCTTCCAGGCCACGGTGCACATGTCTTCCGATGCGCGGCAGTGGAAGAAGGACAAGCTGCGCGCCAACGGCGTGAACGTGGTCGAGTACCCGTCCGACTACAGCGTTGCGGTGGAGCAAGGCCGCCAGCAGGCCGCGGCAGACCCTGCGTGCTACTTCGTCGATGACGAAAACTCGCCGCACCTGTTCCTCGGTTATGCCGTGGCAGCCGAACGCTTGCTGGGCCAATTCAAGGCCGCCGGTATCAAGGTCGACGCCGAGCACCCGCTGTTCGTCTACCTGCCCTGCGGCGTGGGCGGCGGGCCTGGCGGAGTGGCGTTTGGCTTGAAGCTGGTGTTTGGCGACCATGTGCACTGCCTCTTCGCCGAGCCGACCCATTCGCCCTGCATGTTCCTTGGCGTTTACACCGGCCTGCATGACCAGACCAGCGTGCAGGACTTCGGTATCGACAACGTCACCGCCGCCGACGGCCTGGCGGTGGGCCGCCCTTCCGGTTTTGTCGGCAAGGCCATGCAACGCCTGCTGGATGGCTACTACACGGTAACGGACGAGCGTCTGTACCAACTGTTGGTACAGACCCATGACCTGGAGCAGGTACGGCTGGAGCCCTCGGCGCTGGCCGGCATGCCCGGCATGCTGCAGGTACTGCAAGCGCCGCAGTACCTGGCGCGCAGGGGGCTGACGGCGCAGCGCATGGCCAATGCCACGCACCTGGTGTGGGGCACCGGTGGCAGCATGGTGCCGGATGAGGAGTATGCCGCCTACCTGGCCAAGGGGCGCTAAGCCGTGCGCCGGCGATAGGCCAGCAGCAGGAAGACGAACCACAACGGCATCACGCACAGCGCCATCCGCGTATCCGGCTCCAGGGCCAGCAACACCAGCACGAAGCCGAGGAAAACCAGCGACGTGACGGCCATGGGCACGCCACCTGGCAGCTTGAACGTCGACGCCTGGTGCGCGGCCGGGTTGCGCTTGCGGTAGGCGAGGTACGCGGCAAGAATCATCGACCAGGTGAAGATCACCAGGATCGCCGAGATGGTCGAGATCAGCGTGAACACCGTCATCACCTCGGGGATGATGAACAGCAAGGCCAACCCGGTCAGCATGCACACCCCGGAGAACAGCAAGCTGTACACCGGCACGCTGAGTGCCGAAAGCCTGGCGAAGATGGCCGGTGCGTTACGCCGCTCGGCGAGGCCGAAGAGCATCCGGCACCCGGAATAGACGCCGCTGTTGGCTGAGGACGCCGCCGAGGTCAGCACCACGAAATTGAGCATGCCGGCCGCAGCCGGGAAGCCGGCCAGCAGGAACAGCTCGACGAAGGGGCTGCGGTTGGCCGGTACTTCTGCCCACGAAACCACGCTGATGATGCACACCAGCGCCAGGATGTAGAACAGCAGGATGCGCAAGGGAATGGTGTTGATGGCCTTGGGCAGCGAGCGGTGCGGGTTCTTTGCCTCGGCCGCAGTGGTACCGATCAGCTCGGTGCCGGCGAAGGAAAACACGGCAATCTGGAACCCTGCAAAAAAGCCGCTGATGCCATGGGGCAGCACCGCGCCTGGCGCCACCACATTGGCAAGCGAGGCGACCACCCCATTGGGTGATACATAGGCGGTGGCGATCATCACGGCTGCAGTGATGATCAGCAGGACGATGGCGACGATCTTGATGATCCCGAACCAGAACTCCACTTCGCCGAAGATTCGCACCGCCAGCATGTTCAGGCCCAGCAGCACGAACAGGGTGAGGAACGCCGGTATCCAGGCGGGCACGTCCGCATACCAGTACTGGAAGAACCCGGCCACGACCACCACGTCACCGACCACCGCCACACTCCAGCTCAACCAGTACGACCAGCTCAGCACGAAGCCTGCGCGCGGCCCCAGGTAATGGGCGACGATGTCTGCGAAAGATTTGAAACGCAGGTCGGATAACAGCAGTTCGCCCATCGCCCGCATGACGAAGAACACGAAGAACCCAAGGATCGCGTAGACCAGCAGGATGGAGGTGCCGGACAACGCGATGACCTTGCCCGACCCCATGAACAAGCCGGTGCCGATGGCGCCACCGATAGAAATCAACTGGATGTGGCGGTTTTCCAGCGTACGTTTCAGGTGCCCGTCACGGGGCGAATCTGCAGGTTTGCTTTGCTCAAGGCTTGCGGACATGTCTTGCATGAGCGACCTCTTTTTATTGTTGGAATGGGTGCCAGGGGCAAGGCCCGCACAGGCCTTGCCCCGGTGCTATTTGCACGTGCTATCTACAGGCGCTTTCGAAACCTTGCAGGGTGTTCACGGCATTGATGCCGATTTCGTCGACCATGTAGCCGCCCTCCATCACGAACAGCGTCGGGATCCCCGCACGGGCGATCTCGGCGCCCAGGCGCAGGAAGTCTTCGCTGGTGAGCTTGAAGTGGCTGATCGGGTCGTCCTCGAAGGTATCGACGCCAAGGGATACGACGAGAAAGTCGGGCTGGTGCGCGACAATGCGCTTGAGCGCCTCCTGCAAGGCCTGCCGATACTGCGCCCAGGCGGTGCCCTTGTTCAGCGGGTAGTTGGCAGTGAAGCCCTCGCCCGCCCCCGAGCCCTGTTCGTGGGCATAGCCGGAGAAGTACGGGTAGCAGAAGTGCGGGTCACCGTGGATCGACGCGAAGAACACGTCGGGGCGGTCGTAGAAGATGTTCTGCGTGCCGTTGCCGTGGTGAAAGTCCACGTCCAGCACGGCCACCCGCTGCGCGCCCTGGCTCAGGCAGCGTTCGGCGGCAATGGCGGCATTGTTGAGGTAGCAGTAGCCGCCCATGTACTCACGGGCCGCATGGTGCCCGGGTGGGCGACACAAGGCGAAGGCGCTGTGCGCGCCATCGATGACCCGTTGCATGCCGGTCAGGGCCACGTTGGCGCTGCTGCGCACGGCCTCCCAGGTGCCGCCGGTAATCGGCGCGCCGGCGTCCATGGCGTAGAAGCCCAGCTTGCCGTCGATGAAGCCCGGTTCTCGGTCGATGGCCAGGTCACGCACCGGCCATACCAGCGGGAGCGCATCATGGGTCTTGCCGGTGGCCGTCCATTCTGCCCAGGCATTTTCCAGAAAGCTCACGTAGCGCTCGCTGTGCGCCGCGATGTAGCAGGCACGGTCAAAGGCCTGCTCGGCGATGACATCGCCCAGGCCCGTGGCCTGGACCCGAGCCAGCACCGTGTCGGCACGCTGGGGGTTTTCGAATGAGGGTGTGATCGCCCCGTCCTTGAGCTCGGAGCCATGGTGCAAGCGATGTTTGTGGCTAAAGACTGTCAGCACGCGAATGTCCTTTTTCAAGGTGTTATCGGATAACCAATTTTCGCGAGAGAGCGGTGAAAATGCTTTGCTTTATGCTCAGGCAAACCGGATGCTTGAGCAAAATATTCAGCCGGTAGCCACAAGATGAGCAAAGCTTTTGCTTACGAAGAACTGGACGAGGTAGACCGCGAGCTGCTGCGCTTGCTGCAGGAAGACGGCACCTTGTCCAGCGCCGCCCTGGGCGAGCGCCTGTCGATGACCGTCACGCCCTGCTGGCGCCGGCGCAAGCGCCTGGAGGAGCTGGGGCTGATCAAGGACTACCAGGCCAACCTGGACCGCAAGAAACTGGGGTATGACGTCATGGCGTTTGCCCAGGTGCGCTTTGGCAACCATTCGGCCGAAGCGCCTGATGACTTCGAGCAGGTGATCTTGAAGCTGCCGCAGGTGTTGTCGTGCCACAAGGTGACGGGTGAGGCTGACTATGTGCTGACGGTGCTGGCGACCGACCTGGAGAGCTATGGGCGCTTTGTCGAGGAGGTGTTGCGTCGGCAACCGGGCATTGCTTCGATTCAGTCGAGCTTGGCCTTGCGGGAAATCAAGGCGGTTAGCCGGGTGCCTGTCAGGTAAGGGCGATGGGGGGGCGGGTGCATGCCTTGGTTCTCCCAGCCGCTAAAAAAACCAAGGCATGCCCCAGCCCCACCCCCTACTCCGGCAAGCTATACCGCTCGGCAAAATACCGCCGGAAGAACTCAACCGCCACCCGCACCTTGGCCGAGCTGGCCAGTGGCGAGGTGTACACGGCCCAGATATCCGCCGGCTGGTGATAGTCCGCCAACACCTGCACCAGCCGCCCATCCAGCAAGCTGTCGTGCACATCCCACCAGGACCGCAGCAAGATCCCGCGCCCATCCAGGCACCACTGGTGGGCCACCTCGCCGTGGTTGCTCGACAAGCCCCCGGTCACCCGCACGCTCTCTTCGCCATCAGGGCCCTCCAGCTGCCAGATACCAAACGGGTGGTCACGTTCCTTGATCACCAGGCAGTCATGGCTGCCCAGGTCGGCCAGCACTTTCGGCGTGCCGTGGCGCGCCAGGTAGCCGGGCGCGGCACAGAGTACCCGGCGGTTCCTGGCCAGGCGCTTGGCGATCAGGTTGGGCGCAATGGTATTGCCCACGCGGATGTCCAGGTCGACCCCCTCTTCGATCAAGTCCACCAGGCGGTCATGCACATCCAGGCGAATATCCAGACGTGGGTAGCGCTCGGCCAGCTCCGACAAGGCCGGCGCCACAAATCGCCGACCCAGGCCCAAACTGCTGGCAATGCGCAGTTGCCCCGCCGGTTCGCGGTGCTGGGCGCTGATGTCATCCCCCATGCGCTGCACCGCATCGAAAATCTGCAGCGCCCACTGGTACACCCGCTCGCCCTCCTCGCTGACCGTCACCCGCCGGGTGGTGCGGTGCAACAAGCGCACCTCGAGGTTTTGCTCAAGCAGGCGAATGCGTTTGCTGATGTACGCCGCCGACATGCCCAACTCGTCGGCCACCGCAGCAAAGCTGGCGCGTTTGGCCACCAGAAGGAAGATATTGAGGTCGTCGAGGTTTGGCAGATTATTCACACTTCGTGTTCCAAGAATCCATGAATGGCTAGATTATCTCCGATTCAAGGCCTTATAGCATGGCCCGCACCTGTTCCCTAGACAACGAGTGCGCCCCCATGAGCAAGACATTCAGAATTGCAGCAATCCCTGGCGATGGCATCGGCATCGAAGTGCTGCCAGAAGGCATCCGCGTGGTCGAGGCTGCCGCCCGCAAGCATGGCCTGGACATCAGTTTCGAATTCTTCGAGTGGGCCAGCTGCGATTACTACCTGGCCCACGGCAAGATGATGCCAGACGACTGGTTCGAGCAGCTGAAGGGCTTCGACGCCCTCTACTTCGGCGCGGTCGGCTGGCCAGACAAGGTACCGGACCACATTTCCCTGTGGGGTTCGCTGCTCAAGTTCCGCCGTGACTTCGACCAGTACGTGAACATTCGCCCGGTGCGCCTGTTCCCGGGCGTACCCTGCCCGCTGGCAGGCCGCGAGCCCGGTGACATCGACTTCGTGGTGATCCGCGAGAACACCGAAGGCGAATACTCGTCCCTGGGCGGGCGCATGTTCGAAGGCACCGAGAACGAGTTCGTGCTGCAGGAATCGGTGTTCACCCGCCGCGGTGTCGACCGCATTCTCAAGTACGCATTCGATGTCGCGCAAACCCGCGAGCGCAAGCACGTTACCTCGGCGACCAAGTCCAACGGCATGGCCGTGAGCATGCCGTACTGGGACGAGCGCACGGCGGCCATGGCTGCCAATTATCCGGAAATCAGCTGGGACAAGCAGCACATTGATATCCTCTGCGCCCGCTTCGTCCTGCAACCGGACCGCTTCGACGTGGTGGTGGCCTCGAACCTGTTCGGCGACATCCTGTCCGACCTCGGCCCGGCCTGCGCCGGCACCATCGGCATCGCCCCGTCGGCCAACCTCAACCCCGAGCGCAAGTTCCCGTCCCTGTTCGAACCGGTACACGGCTCGGCACCGGACATCTTCGGCAAGAACATCGCCAACCCGATCGCGATGATCTGGTCCGGTGCGCTGATGCTCGAGTTCCTCGGCAACGACGGCGCCGACCCGCGCTACCGTGCGGCCCACGATGACATCCTCACGGCCATCGAACAGGTCATTGCCGCCGGTGACACCACCCGCGACATGGGCGGGCAGAAGTCCACCCAGGAAGTCGGCCGGGCCATCACGGCCTTGATCGAAGCCTGACCCGGCCGGGCCGATTAGCACACGTGTCTGACAATCGGCCCTCCCCCCTCTTGCGAGCGGCGCGGATTAAATGCAAAATCTGTTAACCATTAGATGTGCGTTAACCTTTAGTTAACAACCAAGGAAGGAGTGGTACTGCAACACCCCGGATGCCTGCCGGGTATAACAAGTACGCCAACGTCCAGGAGACGATGATGTCGCACAAGAATAAAAAGATTGATGTGTTCCTGATTACCATGAGCCTGATCGCCGTGCTGCTCACGGTGCTGGGCCTTGCAATGTTCCCCGCCGAAGCTGAACACGCAGCCAACCAGCTGTTCGAACTGTCCACCCGTACCTTTGGCACCAGTGTCCAGGTGCTGGTGTTCGGTAGCACCCTGGCCGTGCTGTACCTGGCCTTCAGCAAGTACGGCAATATCCGCCTGGGCAGTGGCAAACCCGAGTACGCCACCGCGACCTGGGTGTTCATGTTCATCTGCGCCGGCATGGGTTCCTCGACCCTGTACTGGGGCGTGATGGAATGGGCCTACTACTACCAGACCCCCGGCCTCAACATCGCCGCAGCCACCCCCAAGGCGCTCGAGTACAGCATTGGCTATTCGTTCTTCCACTGGGGCGTCAGCGCTTGGTCGATCTATGCCCTGGCCTCACTGGCCATGGCTTATCACTTCCACGTGCGCAAGAAGAGCGGCCTGAACCTGGCCTCGATCATCGAAGCGGTGACCGGTTTCAAGGCCACCGGCCCCGTTGGCCGCAGCGTCGACCTGATCTTCCTGCTGACCATGATGGGCGCCCTGACGGTATCGCTGGCACTTACCGCCTCGACCTTGACCCGCGGCCTGCATGACCTCACCGGCACCCCTGACACCTTCACCGTGCAATTGCTGGTGATCGGTGCCGTCGCGGTGATGTTTTCGCTCAGCTCCTACATCGGTATCGATGGCGGCCTGCAGCGCCTGAGCAAGATGGTGTGCATCGGCGCGTTGGTATTTGCCGCCGTCATCCTGCTGGTTGGCCCGACCCAGTTCACCATTAACAATACGGCCAACTCGATTGGCCTGATGATCCAGAACTACGTGCACATGAGCCTGTTCACCGACCCGGCCGGCGACGGTGCCTTTACCCGCAACTGGACGGTGTTCTACTGGCTCTGGGCGTGGCGATGTTCGTGACCCGCGTGTCACGCGGCCGGCAGATCAAGGAAGTGGTCATGGCCCTGCTGATGGGCGGCAGCTTCGGTTGCTGGTTCTTCTTCGGCGCGCTGGAAAGCTACAGCATGCACCAGTTCATCACCGGGGCCATCGACGTGCCGAAAATGCTCAGTGAACAAGGCGGCGAATCGGCCGTGACGCACCTGTTGCTGGCCTTGCCGTGGGGCCAGGTGTTCCTGGGTGTGTACCTGTTCATCATGGCGATCTTCTGCGCCTCGCACATGGACGCCGCCGCGTATGCGGTAGCGGCCACCAGCACCCGCAATCTGCGCGAAGGCGATGACCCGACGCCTACCCATCGCCTGTTCTGGTGCGTAGTGCTGACCCTGGTGCCACTGGCCATGTTGTTCGCCAAGGCTTCGCTGTCGACCATGAAAACCGCCGTGGTGCTGACTGCGATCCCGTTCATGGTGATTCTGCTGGTGAAGATCTACGGCTTCTTCAAATGGATGTTCGAAGACTACGGCCAGGTCTCGGCCTACCGCATCGAGGAAGAGGCTGCGCGCCTGGCCGGTGAAACACCTGCCGAGCATGCCCCGCGCAGTGCCGCCGCCGCGCATTGAAACGAGTTGAACTGAACGGGCCTGGGTGGGGCGGCCTCGCCCCACGACGGCAAATTTTTTTGCCCGGCTTGTTAACCAATAGATACGTGTTAACCAATAACTATAAACCGAGCTTGTGAGATCCCGTCATGAATGACTTCAAACGCCTGCCCGCCGATTTCTGCGCGAACGCCGAAGAGGCGTTCACTATCCCTGCCAGCTTCTACACCCAGGCCTCGGTTTTCGAGCACGAGAAGGAAGCCATCTTCGCGCGCAGCTGGATCTGTGTCGGCCACCGCAGCGAAGTGGCGCAGAACAATGCCTACATCACCCGCGAAGTGATTGGCGAGAGCATCATCGTGGTGCGCGGTCGTGACAGCGTGCTGCGCGCGTTCTACAACGTCTGCCCGCACCGCGGCCACCAGCTGCTCAGCGGCAGCGGCAAGGCCAAGAACGTCATCACCTGCCCGTACCACGCCTGGACCTTCAAGCTCGACGGCGAGCTCGCCCACGCCCGTAACTGCGACAATGTGGTGAACTTTGACAAAGAGAACTCCACCCTGGTGCAGCTGCGCGTCGAAGAATACGCAGGCTTCATCTTCATCAACATGGACATGGACGCAGGCTCGGTCGAAGACCAGCTGCCGGGCCTGCAAACGCGCATGCGTGAAGCCTGTGGCGTGATCGACGACCTGCACCTGGCCGCACGCTTCGTCAGCGAAACCCCGGCCAACTGGAAGTCGATCGTCGACAACTACCTTGAGTGCTACCACTGCGCCCCTGCCCACCCCGGCTTCTCCGATTCGGTAGACGTCGGCCAGTACAGCCACAGCATGCATGGCAACTGGACCCTGCAGTACGGCCTGGCAAAACCGTCGGAGCAGTCGTTTACCTTTGATGAAAGCGTGAAAGACCCGTCCTTCGCCGGCTTCTGGGCCTGGCCGTGCACCATGTTCAACGTGCCGCCAGGGGCCAACTTCATGACCGTGATCTACGAGTTCCCGGTGGATGCGCAAACGACCCTGCAGCACTACGACATCTACTTCCTCAACACGGACATCACCGAGGAGCAGCAGAAGCTGATCGACTGGTACCGCGAAGTGTTCCGTCCGGAAGACCTGCGCCTGGTCGAAAGCGTGCAGAAGGGCCTGAAATCCCGCGGCTACCGTGGCCAGGGCCGGATCATGGCCGACCGCGAGCGCAGCGGCATGAGCGAGCACGGCATTGCCCACTTCCACAACCTGATCGCCGTGGCCCACCTCGACGATTGATCGCTACCGCTTGAGTCATTTGCACGTACTGGTGCGCGGCACGGCCTGCCGCGCACCCTGGCAGTCGAGGTGAACCATGGCCAACAAATATGAAATGTTCAGCGTGTGCGTGACCGAAGTGGAACAGGCCACGCCGCTGATCAAGCGCTTTACCCTGGCCCGCGAAGATGGCGCGGCGATGCCGGCCTTCACCGGTGGCAGCCATGTCATCGTGCAGATGCAGGGTGCCGACGGCAGCCAGTTCAGCAACGCCTACTCGTTGATGAGCGACCCACGCGATACCCGCAGCTACCAGATTGGCGTGCGCCTGGAAGAACAATCCAAGGGCGGCTCGGCCTTCATGCACCAGCAGGTGCAGGTCGGCACCCGCCTGACCATCTCCTCGCCCAACAACCTGTTCGCCCTGGACCCAGCGGCCGGCCGCCATGTGCTGATTGCCGGCGGCATCGGCATTACCCCCTTCCTGGCACAACTGCACGAGCTCGAAGGCGGCGCCGCCGACTACGAACTGCACTACGCCTTCCGCGCCCCGGAACATGGCGCGTTCCAGGCCCAGTTGGCCAACGGCCCGCATGCCGACAATACCCACTTCTACATCGACAGCCTCGATCGTAAGCTTGACCTGGCGGCCTTGTGCGCGGGCCTGGATGCGTCCGCGCACCTGTACGTGTGCGGCCCCAAACCACTGATTGATGCGGTCATCGCCTGCGCCGCCAAGGCCGGCATTGCCGAGCAACGCGTGCATTGGGAGCAGTTTGCCGCAGCCCCGGTGACCGGTTCGGCATTCACCGTGGTGCTGGCGCAGTCGGGCATCGAGTTGCAGGTGGAAGAAGGCATGACCATTCTTCAAGCCATCGAGAAGTCCAAGGCCGCCAAGGTCGAGTGCCTGTGCCGCGAAGGCGTCTGCGGCACCTGTGAAACCGCCATCCTGGAAGGCGAAGCCGAGCACTTCGACCAGTACCTGAGCGATGACGAAAAGGCCGCCCAGCAGAGCATCATGCTGTGTGTGTCGCGGGCACGCTCGGCACGCCTGGTGCTGGACCTGTAACGCGCGATCGGGGCCGCAGGGCGGCCCCACGGGTTTCACCGTCAACCAAAAGTTGACAGCTTGAGTATACTGGCAGGCTCTTGGCCCCGATCAGGACACCCTGCCGATGTTGGAAAACAGCTTTGCCTTTCGCCTCAAGGAACTGCTCGAGCATCACAAGCTGACCCTGCAAGCCGTGGGCACGGCCCTGGGTATT
This sequence comes from Pseudomonas sp. 39004, assembly GCF_028682155.1. Taxonomy (NCBI): domain Bacteria; kingdom Pseudomonadati; phylum Pseudomonadota; class Gammaproteobacteria; order Pseudomonadales; family Pseudomonadaceae; genus Pseudomonas; species Pseudomonas sp. 39004. Next base: position 970 of record NZ_JANIAG010000131.1, on the reverse strand, counting down.
TCCCGCACGGCGGTGCACAAATGGACCCGCGGCGGGGAGATCGACTACGACAACCTGCGTAAATTGGCCGACTTTCTGAAGGTCAACTGGATCTGGCTGCGCTATGGCGACGAAGCCTTGCAGAACATCCAGCAGCCACAGGTGGTCGAGTTGCCGATGACCGACCTGCGCAGGCGCTACACCGCCGAAATCATGGAAAGCGAAACGCGCATGAAACTGGCCCAGGAAGGTGCGCGCATCGTGACCTGGGAATGGAACCTGATCAGCGACGAGGTCACCTATTCGCCAAACGTCGAACAGGTGTATGGCTGGCCGGTGCACCGCAACGAAGACTTCTGGCGCCATCTGCCGGATGAAGACGTGGCGCACATGCAGGCAATGTACGCCCAGGCCGTCGCCGAGGGCAGTGGCTGCGAGTGTGATTTCCGTATCACCCGGCCTGAGGGTGAAGTGCGCTGGATTTCCTCCCGCGCCACGGTGGTACGCGACAGCGCCGGGCGCTCGGTGAAGATGGTCGGCATCAGCATGGACAACACCGAGCGCCAGGTTGCCCAGCAGGCGCTGCGCAACAGCGAAGAACGCTTTCGCGCGATCTTCGAGCTGGCCTGGGGCGCCCTCGCCTACATCGACCCGGACGGCACCTGGCAGCGGGTCAACAACAGCCTCTGCGAGATGCTCGGCTACCGCGCCGAAGAGCTGTACGCCATGACCTTCCAGCACATCACCCATGCCGACGACCTGGCGCTGAACCTGCAATTGCTGGCGCGCATGCTGGCGGGTGAAACCGAACGCTACGAGGTGGAAAAACGCGTGCGCCACAAGAGCGGCGAATACATCTGGGTGCGCGCCCGCACCTCGCTGCAGCGCCGCGACAACGGTGAGCCGGAGCACCTGATCAGCGTGTTTGAAGACATCACCGCCGAGCGGCAGGAGCATGAGCGGTTGCAGGCGCACATTGCGGCGCTGGAGG